>JAEZFY010000273.1 GCA_023417265.1 Actinomycetes bacterium
GAACGCCTCGACCGCGGCGACGTACTCGGGGTCGTGGACGCGGCCGAGTTCGTCGCTTGTCGCCTCGCGCGGGACGACGACCGTGCTGGCCTCGCGCAGCCCGGCGGCGTCGAGCGCGAGCACGGCCGCGTGGAGCCGGGCAGGGCGCTCGGGATGGTGCGGTGACACGACGTGCTGGTCGTTGGCCGGATCGGCGAAGACGGTCAGCTCGGCCATCAGCAGAGGATAGGCAGGGCGGCCTGGCGGACGCCGGGCCCCCGGGCGTTTGCCACCGGGAAACCGGTGCTCGCTACGGTGCGCCGCATGGGTCGCCTCGACCGTCTCGACCTCACCGCCCGGCTCGGCAACGAGGAGTATCTGACCCGGCTGGCGGCCGCCCAACGGCGCCTGCTCGAACTGCGCCTGCACACGGCTGGGCTGCTCGACGACTCGCCCCTCGGGCCGGGCGTGCTGGTGGTGATGGAGGGCTCCGACGCCGGCGGCAAGGGCGGTGCGATCAAGCGCATCGTCGAGCCGCTCGACCCGCGCCACTACACGGTGGCGACGTTCGCCAAGCCGACGTTCGACGAGAAGACCCGGCACTTCTTGTGGCGTTTCTGGAACCGGGTGCCGGGGCTCGGCGGGTTCGCCTTGTTCGACCGCAGCTGGTACGGGCGGGTGCTCGTCGAGCGCGTCGAGGGCTACGCCACCAAGCAGCAGTGGCGGCGGGCGTACGACGAGATCGTCCAGTTCGAACGCAACCTCGTGCTCGAGGGCGTGATCGTCGTCAAGTTCTGGCTGCAGATCAGCGCCGCCGAGCAGCTGCGCCGGTTCGAGAGCCGGGCGGCCGACGACCTGCGCCGCTGGAAGCTCACCGACGAGGACTGGCGCAACCGCGACAAGGTCGCCCAGTACACCGCAGCGGTCGAGGACATGTTCGCCAAGACCGACCACAAGCTCGCCCCGTGGCACGTCGTGTCGGGCGAGCAGAAGAAGTGGGCCCGGGTGACGATCCTGGAAACCCTGGTGGCCCGGATCGAGGAGGGCATCCGGGGATACGAGTACCCGGTGCCGCGCAACGACGGCTACGTCTGAGCGCGGGGCCGGACGCTGCGGCTCACGGTTGCAGCGCCGCCCGGCGGGCCGCCAGTTGGTCGGGGTCGCCCCACGCACCGAGCAGCGCCGACACACCGGTGTGCAGGTGCCGGGCGAAGGCGTCGTCGTCGGTCGGGTCGCCCTCGTCGAGGTGGTTGCAGATCCCGGCGTAGAGGAAATCGACGACGAGCATCGCCGACCAGTGGCGCCGGTGCGGGTCGGGGATCACGTCGCGCAGGAGTGCCTCGGCGAAGTCGGCGGCGATCCGACGGAAGGCGAGCGCGTCGGCGGCGAACGCCGGCTCGTGGCGGGCGTGACGCCACAGCAGGCGGAACGCATCGGGGGTCTGCCGGGCGGCGTGCATGAGCCGTCCGGCGATCCCCGGTTCGACACCGGGGGCGGCCGTCGAGACGGCCAGCCGGACGTGTTCGATCGCACTCGTCAGCACCGCCCGGTAGAGCACGTGCTTCGACTCGAAGTGGCGGTACACGAGCATGCGTGTGACGCCGGCGTGGTCGGCCACGGTCTCCATCGACGTGCCGTCGAAGCCACGTTCGAGGAAGGCCGCGGCGGCCGCGTTGAGCAGTTGATCGCGGCGCGCCGGGCGCGCCATGCGGCGGCTGACGATCGTGCGGGCGGGGGTGGCCGGCGGGGCGGTCATTGCTCCCATGTTTACACGGGTGTATACATAGATCAATGACGGCCGTGACGGAGCGCCCCTCGCATCCCGCCTTCGAGGGCCCGGTCCGATGGGACCCGACCGACCCGGCGTTCCGGGCCGACCCGTACCCGTACTACGAGCGCTTGCGCACGGAGGCGCCGGCCCTGTGTACCGACCGGCACACGATCGTGGTCACCCGCTACGACGACGTCACCCGCGTGCTGCGCAGCGCCGATGTCAGCCGCGACATCGAGGCCAACGCCGTGATCGACGAGGCCGACGCAGTGGCGGTGGCTCGCCGCGACCGGCGCCAAGGCGCCAAGACGATCCTCAACCTCGACCCCCCGGACCACACACGGCTGCGCCGGCTGGTGTCGAAGGCGTTCACGCCGAGCGCGATCGAGCGCTTGCGCGGGTGGATGGTGGGGCGGGTCGACGCGGCTCTCGATCGCGCTGCTGCGGCGGGCGGGATGGAGCTGATCGACGAGCTCGCCTTCCCGTTCCCGTTCGAGGTCATCTCGGAGCTGCTCGGCATGCCCACCGATCGCGCCAGCGAGGTGCGCGACTGGAGCCAGGCGCTGACGCTCGGGCTCGAACCGCAAGCGAGCCTGGCCGACATCGACGCCGGCGAGCAGGCCCTCACCGAGATGATCCCGTACCTGTTCGGCGTCGTCGAGCAGCGCCGGGCGCACCCGGCCGACGACGTGCTCTCGGCCCTGATCGCCGCCGAGGACCACGGCGACACGCTCGACGCGGCCGAGCTGCTGTCGTTCATCTTGCTGCTGTACGTCGCCGGCCACGAGACCACCGTGAACCTGATCGGGAACGGGATGCTGGCGTTGTTGCGGCACCCTCGCGAGCTCGCCGCGTGGCGCGCCGATCCGGCGCTCGACGGGGTCGCGGTCGACGAACTGCTGCGCTTCGACGGCCCCGTGCAGCACACCGTGCGGGTGGCGATGGCGCCGATCGCGTTCGACGGCGGCGCCCGCGGACCGGTCGTCGCCGAACCGGGCCAGACGATCCTGACGTCGCTCGGGGCCGCCAACCGCGACCCGGCGATGTTCGACATGCCCCACGTGCTCCGCCTCGACCGCCCCAACGCGGCCCGCCACGTCGGCTTCTCGGCCGGCATCCACTACTGCCTCGGGGCGTCGCTGGCGAAGATGGAAGCGAGCGTCGCCCTCGGCCGGCTGATCCGCCGGTTCCCCGAGATCTCCCTGGTGGGCGAGCCGCACTGGCGCGACCGGATCACGATCCGCGGCGTCGACCGCCTGCAACTCGAGTTCCGCTGAGCCGGCTACGGATGCTGGAGCAGATGCACGAGCGAGCTCGTGTCCCAGCGCCGCCCGCCGCGTGCGATCACCTGGGCGTAGAACTGGTCGACGAGCGCCGTCACCGGTAGCCGCGCCCCGATCCGCTCGGCTTCGGCGAGACAGATCGCGAGGTCCTTGCGCATCCACTCGGCGGCGAACCCGAACTCGAACTCGCCGGCGGCCATCGTGCGCGCCCGGTTCTCGAGCTGCCACGAACCGGCCGCCCCCTTGCCGAGCGTGGACACCACGGCGTCGACGTCGAGCCCGGCCTGCTGGGCGAAGTTGATCGCTTCGGCGAGACCCTGCACGATGCCGGCGATCATGATCTGGTTGACCATCTTGGTGGTCTGCCCGGCGCCCGCCGGACCGAGCTTGGTGACCTGGCGGGCGTACGCCGCGAGCACCGGCTCGGCGGCGGCGAACACGTCCGCGTCGTCGCACCCGCACATCACGGTGAGCTGGCCGTTCTCGGCGCCGGCCTGACCGCCCGACACCGGCGCATCGACGCAGCCGAGCCCGCGCCCGGCGCACGCCGCGGCGAGCTCGCGGGCGACATCGGCCGAAGCCGTGGTGTGATCGACGAGCGTGGCCCCCGGCGTCATCGCCGGCACCGCCGCCCCGGCAACCTCGCGGACGTCGTCGTCGTTGCCGACGCACATCATCACGAACTCGGCGTCCTCGACGGCCTCAGCCGGTGTCGGTGCGGCCTGGTGACCGTGTTCGGCGACCCACGCCAAGGCCTTCGCGCCGGTGCGGTTGTAGACGGTGACGGCATGGTCGGCCCGGGCGAGGTGCCCGGCCATCGGCCCACCCATCACACCCAACCCGAGAAACGCGACGCGTGCCATCGCGCCAGTGTTACATCCGGGGTCAGACCCCAGATGAAACGGCTACTTGGAGGCGGCCTTCTTGGGTTCCTTGGCGGGCTTGAGGACGCCCTTGGCGAGGGCGTCGTCGAGGTACGCCTCGGCCTGCTCGGACGTGACCTTGAGCGCCGGGCTGATCTCGCTGATCAGGTTGACCCGGGCGCGCTCGTACATCGTCCGCTCGGCGGCCGACAGCGACGCGTCGCGGTTGCGGGCAGCCAGGTTGCGGACGACTTCGGCCACCTGGTACACGTCGCCCGACTTGAGCTTCTCCTGGTGGTTCTTGAAGCGCCGGCTCCAGTTCGACGGCACCCGCGGATCGGGCTTGGCGAGCACGGCCACGAGGTCTTCGAGCTCGTCGGCGCTCACCGGCGGGCGCACCCCGACCTCTTCCGCCATGTCGACCGGAACCTTGAGCACCATCTCGGAGATCACGGTTTCGAGCACGAGGTACTCGCGCTTCTCGCCGAACATCTCCATCTTCTTGGTGCCCTTCACGACGCACGCGCCGTGTTGGGGGTAGATGACGGTGTCGCCCTTCTTGAACTGCACTGAATCCTCCGACAAACCGCGCCACGTTCCGTTCCGGGGTCCGGCACGGGTGCTCCAGTGTACCGCCTCTAGCACGCGACCCCGTTTTCGGCACTCCCGCCGCTCCGAGGACGCCGGCTGCTGTACGCCGGGTTGCTGCGTGCACCGGTGTTGCTACGTTCGCCGTGTGCGGATCACCCACAAGGTCGACTACGGCGTGCGCGTGATGACCGCGATCGCCACGCTCGAAGGCGAACAGCCCGGCCGACCGATCCAGCGCGCCGTGCTCGCCGAGCGCGACCAGCTGCCCCCCGGCTTCCTCGTCGACATCCTCGCTGCCCTGCGCAACGCGCGCCTGTTGAAGAGCCACCGTGGTGGCGGCGGCGGCTGGTCGCTGGCCCGCCCCGCCGACCAGATCGCGGTGGCCGACATCATCCGCGCCCTCGACGGCCCGCTCGCCTCGGTACGCGGGCTGCGCCCGCACGAACTCGCCGCCGAGCCGGCCCGGCACGCCACCGACCGGACGATCGTCGAGATGTGGATCGCGGTGCGGGCGGCCCTGCGCGACGTGCTCGAGCACGTCACCGTCGCCGACCTGGCCGCAGGAGCGCTGCCGCCCGAACTCGCCGCCGTGGCCGCCGACCCCGACGCGTGGGATCCCCACCGCGACACCACGTAGGCCGCGTCGCCGGGCGGGTGCCGACGCGCCCGGTGGCGCCCCCGACAGGACTCGAACCTGCCCACTGACGGGTAGAAACCGTCTGCTCTATCCAACTGAGCTACGGGGGCGCCGTCGAATGTAGCGGCCCCGTCGACGGCCCGTCTGTACTGTCGGCCAGCGTGATCGCGGCCTACTGCAACGAACGCTCGTACGCGAGGGGGGTTCCGGCGGAGATCTGCGTGTCGACGCCGGCGGCGACGTTCGACGTCAGCATCGAACGCTGGGGTGCCGAGCGCACCGCGATGCGGGCCGAACGCGGCGTACCTGGTGGCGAACGCCCGATCCCCGCCGACGCCGATGCCAACGGCTGCGGCTGGCCGGTGTCGCTCACCGTGCCCACCGACGGCTGGGCGTCGGGTTTCTACCTCGTCACCCTCACCGGCGCCGACGGCGACGTCGGGTACACCGGGTTCGTGGTCCGCGGCACGGGCGCCCGGGTGATCCTGCTGGTGCTCGCCACCAACACGTGGAACGCCTACAACGAGTGGGGCGGCCGCAGCCTGTACACGGGCGGGACGGAGGTGGCGTTCCGCCGGCCGTGGGCGCCGGGCACGCTCGTGCGCCCGGAGGTCGAGCGCGACGACCGCAAGGCCCGGCCGGTGTACACCGGCGAGGTGCCCGACGCCGACGGCGAGATCTACGTCGCCTACCGCACCGCCCACGGGTTCCCGGGGGCGGTCGGCTCGGCGGGCTGGTTCACCCACGAGCGGCGCTTCGTCGAGTGGGCCGAGCGGGCCGGGTTCAGCTTCGAGTACGCCGTGTCGTCCGACCTCGCCGAGCTCGACCTGTCGGCGTACCGGGCGGTCGTCGGCGTCGGTCACGACGAGTACTGGACGGCCCCCGAGCGTGACGCGGTCGAGCGCTTCGTGGCCGGCGGCGGGAACTTCGTGTCGCTGTCGGGGAACACGATGTTCTGGCGTGTGCGCGACGAACCCGCCTCGCGGGGCGGCACCACGATGGTGTGCCACAAGTACACGGCGCTCGACACCGACCCGGCGGCCGGGTCGGATCCGGAGCAGGTCACCGGGATGTGGGCCGATCCGGTGGTCGGCCGGCCGGAAGCGAACTTCCTCGGAGCGGCGTCGATGTACGGGCTGTACCACCGCTTCGGGCAAGCCACCCCGCGCGGGGTCGGTGGGTTCGTGGTCTACCGGCCCGATCACCCGCTGTTCGCCGGCACCGGCCTGCGCTACGGCGACGTGCTCGGCGCCGGGCACGGTGTCGTCGGCTACGAGACCGTCGGCTGCCTGCTCGGGTTCGACGACGTGCGCCTCCCGGTGGCCGTCGCCGACCCGGACCTGCCCAGCGGCGCACTGCCGCCCGAGGTCGAGCTGCTGGCGGTCACCCCGGCATCCAACCTGGCCGTCGGCGAGTACCCCAAGTCGATCTCGGCCGACGACGATCAGGGCGATCTCGAGTTCATCGCCGAGCGCATCTACGGCGGCGGCGAGCGTGCGCTCGCCCGGGTCCGTCACGGCAACGCGGTGATGCTCACGTGCCGGCCGAGCGGCGCCGCCGGCGGCACCGTGGTGGTGGTCGGCTCGACCGACTGGGTGTTCGGCCTCTCGCCGGGCGCCGGGACGCCGCACGCCGACCCGCTCGTCGCCCAGGTCACCGCCAACATCTTGCGCACGTACGGTTGACGTGCCGCGCCCGGCGGAGGGGCGGCTCCCGGACGGGTCAGGCGCTCCAGGCGTTGCGGTCGTCGTTGGCGGTCAGCGTGCGGCGCAGCAGGTCGAGCGAGCTGATGACGCAGTACTGGCGCATCTCGTTGCGCGTGCCGGGCAGCGTGAAGTGCCGCGTCAGCTCGCCGCCGGGCCACCCCAGGCCCTGTCTCG
>JAEZFY010000300.1 GCA_023417265.1 Actinomycetes bacterium
CCGGCCGGCATCGCCGTGGCGGTCGGCAACGTCGACGCCCCCGTCACCGCTCCGGCCGCGCAGGCCGTCGCCCCAGGTCAGATGTTGGCGATCATGGGCACGTCGACGTGCCACGTCATGAACCACGACCGGCTGGCCGAGGTGCCGGGCATGTGTGGAGTGGTGGACGGAGGGATCGTTGCCGGGGCGTACGGCTACGAGGCCGGGCAGTCGGGCGTGGGCGACATCTTTGCCTGGTATGTCGACCAGCAGGTCCCCGGTCGCTATGCCGAGGCCGCCCGCGCCAGCGGAGCGACGCTCCACGAGCACCTCTCCGAACTGGCGTTCCGTGAGCCGCCCGGCGCGCACGGCTTGCTCGCTCTCGACTGGGTCAACGGCAACCGCTCCGTGCTCGTCGACGCCTCCCTGTCGGGCCTGCTCGTCGGCCACACCCTGAGCACCCGCGCCGAGCACGGCTACCGGGCGTTGCTCGAAGCGACCGCCTTCGGCACGCGCACGATCGTCGCCACGTTCGCCGCCGCGGGCCTGCCCGTGGACGAGTTCGTCGTCGCCGGCGGGTTGCTCAAGAACCACTTCCTGATGCAGCTCTACGCCGATGTGCTCCGGATGCCGATCTCCACGATCGGCAGCGAACAGGGGCCTGCGCTCGGCTCGGCGATCCACGCCGCGGTCGCCGCCGGCGCCTATCCCGACGTGCGCGCGGCGAGCGACCGGATGGGGCGTGTCGAGCGCGCCGTGTACCGACCCGATCCGGTCGCAGCCGACGTCTACGACGAGCTGTACGCCGATTACTGCGAGCTCCACGACTACTTCGGGCGCGGCGGCAACGACGTGATGAAGCGGCTCCGGCAGCGGCGCCTCGAGCTCACGGCATGAACGAGGAGGCCCAACGATGAGCGCGGACGCCGCCGAGACCCTGGTGCGCGAGCAGCTCGCCGAACTGCACGCCGAGCTGCCGAGGCACGGCCTAGTGGTCTGGACGGGTGGCAACGTCAGCGCCCGCGTGCCCGGCACCGAACGGTTCGTGATCAAGCCGTCGGGAGTGGGCTACGACGCCCTGACCCCGGAGTCGATGGTGCTGTGCGATCTCTCCGGGCACGTCGTCGCGGGGTCACTCGGCAGCGACCGGGCGCCGTCGTCCGACACGGCCGCCCACGCCTACGTGTACCGCCACATGCCGAGCATCGCCGGCGTCGTCCACACGCACTCGCCGTACGCCACCGCTTGGGCGGCGTGCCACGAACCGATCCCATGCGTGATCACCGGGATGGCCGACGAGTTCGGTGGCGAGATCCCGGTCGCCCCGTTCCGGATCATCGGCGACGAATCGATCGGCGAGGCGATCGTGGCCACGCTCGCCGGGCACCGTTCACCCGCCGTGCTGCTCGGCAACCACGGCGTGTTCACGATCGGCAGCAGTGCCCGGGCGGCGGTCAAGGCGGCGGTGATGTGCGAGGACGTCGCCCGCACCGTGTTCCTCGCCCGCCAGCTCGGCACACCCGTGCCGATCGCGGCGGCCGACGTCGACGCGCTCTTCGACCGCTACCAGAACGTCTACGGACAACACCCCCCGTACCCCCCCGACGAAAAGGGAGCCTCGTGATGGGCCGCAGCATCGTGCCAGACCTCGCCGAGTTGGAGATCTGGTTCCTCACCGGAAGTCAGACGCTGTACGGCGACGAGGTCCTCGCCCAGGTGGCGGCTCAGTCGCAGCAGGTGGTGGCGATGCTCGACGGCTCGCCCGACGTCCCCTGCAAGATCGTGTGGAAGCCCGTGCTGACCTCGCGCGAGGCGATCCTCGCGACGATGTTGGCCGTCAACTCGGCGCCGCACGTGATCGGCATCGTCACCTGGATGCACACGTTCAGCCCGGCGAAGATGTGGATCGCCGGCCTGTCGGCGCTCGACAAGCCGATGCTCCATCTGCACACCCAGGCCAACCAGGCACTGCCGTGGGCGACGATCGACTTCGACTTCATGAACCTCAACCAGGCCGCCCACGGCGACCGCGAGTTCGGCTACATCGAAACCCGGCTGGGCGTCGCCCGGACCACGGTCGTCGGCCATGCCGCCGCCCCCCCCGACACGGCCCGGATCGGCGACTGGTGCCGGGCCGCCGCCGGGCGCTGGGCGGCGCGCTCGATGAGCGTCGCCCGGTTCGGCGACAACATGCGCTATGTCGCCGTCACCGAGGGCGACAAGACCGAGGCCGAAGCGATCTTCGGAAGCCAGATCAACACGTGGGGCGTGATGGACCTGGCGTCGCTCGTCGACCGCGTCAGCGACGCCGACATCGACACCCTCGTCACCGAGTACCTCGACGTCTACGACGTCGTCGACAGCCTGCAACCCGGGGCGCCACGGCACGCCTCACTGCGCTACGGCGCGGCGCTCGAACTCGGTCTGCGGAGCTTCCTCGAAGCGGGCGGATTCACGGCCTTCACGACCACGTTCGAGGACCTCGGCACGCTCCGCCAACTCCCCGGGCTGGCCGTCCAGCGGCTGATGGCCGACGGTTACGGGTTCGGCGCCGAAGGCGACTGGAAGACGGCGATGCTCGTGCGGATCGCCGCGGTGATGGGCGCCGGGCGGCCTGGCGGGGCGAGCCTGATGGAGGACTACACGTACCACATGGTGCCCGGCGAAGAGCTCTCGCTCGGCGCCCACATGCTCGAGGTCAACCCGGCGCTGTCGAGCCAGCGGGCCACGCTCGACGTCGCCCCGTTGGCGATCGGTGGCAAAGAGGATCCGGTCCGGCTCGTGTTCACCGCCGACGCCGGCCCGGCCGTCGTGCTGGCGTTGAGCGACATGCGCGACCGCTTCCGGCTGGTTGCTGCCGAGGTCGAGTGCGTGGCGCTTCCCGAAGCGATGCCCGGGCTGCCGGTCGGCCACGCGGTGTGGCGTTCCAAGCCCGACTTCCGCACGGCCGCCACGGCGTGGCTGGCCGCCGGCGCGTCACACCACACGGCGATGAGCAATCAGGTGTCGACACGGGTCGTGCAGGACTTCGCGACGATGACCGGCGTGGAGCTGCTCGTGATCGACGACGCGACCACGATCGAGTCGGCCGAACGCGAGCTGCGCCTCAACAACGCCACGTTCCGCTGAGATCGCCCGGCCGGGGCCGGTTAGCCGGCGTTGCGGATCACCGACTCGCCGAACCCGGCGAGGGCGTTGGTGGTGTCGTTCCAGAACAGGTAGGAGGGCAGCACCAGGCGGTCGACACCGCGCGCCGCGGCCTCGCCCACCGCCGTGGCCGGGTCGCTGGCCATCGACGCCGGGGCCGGGGCGGTGATCTCGATCGCCGCCGGATCGCGGTCGGCGTCAGCGGCGGTCTGACGGACGATGTCGATCAGCTCGTCGAGCTCGCCCGCCCGGCCCGGGAAGAAGCCGTCGCCGATCCGCCCGGCGCGCTTGGCGGCGGCGGCGCTGTGCCCGCCGACATGGATCGGAATCGTGCCGTTGGCCGGCTTGGGGTTGATGCTCACGCCGGAGAACTCGAAGAACGGTGACGCATGGGCGATCTCGTCGGCCGCCCATGCCTTGCGGAGAATCTCGATCGTGTCGTCGGTGCGCTTGCCGCGCTCGCCGAACGGCACCCCGATCGCGTCGAACTCTTCCTCGAGCCAGCCGACCCCGACGCCGAGCTCGAGCCGTCCGCCGGCCAGGTCGTCGAGCGTCGCCAACTCCTTGGCGAGCACGAGCGGGTTGCGCTGGGGCAGGATCAAGATGCCTGTCGCGATCCGCAACGTCTCGGTGGCGGCGGCCACGAACGCCAGCCAGATCAGCGGGTCGGGGAGCGGGGTGTCGACGCGCATCGGCATCTTGCCGCTCGGGTCGTACGGATACGCCGACGTGTACGCGCTCGGAAACACGACGTGCTCGACCGTCCACAGCGACTCGAACCCGGCCGCCTCGGCCGCTTGGGCGAGCTCGCCGAGGCCCGCACGCGTGGCGAACGGGCCGGTGTTGGCAAAGGCGAGGCCGAACTTCATGGGCGCAGACTGGCACGGCGGTTGCGCACCGGCCGCAGCGAACCGGGTCAGGCGTTGCCGTCGAGGGTGAGCAGCACGCCGTACAGGTCGGGGCGGCGGTCGCGGAACAGGCCCCACGCCGACCGCGTGCGGCGCAGTTCGGCGAGGTCGAACGTGGCGGTCAGCACCGCTTCGTCGGTTCGGCCTGCCTCGGCGACCTTGGCGCCGGTGTGGTCGGCGATGAACGACGACCCGTAGAACGTGATCGAACGACCTGCCGTCGGCGTGCCGTGCTCGGTGCCGATTCGGTTGGCGGCGACGAGCGGCATCAGGTTGGCCCCGGCGTGGCCCTGCATCACGCGTTGCCAGTGGCCGCTCGAGTCCCACGCCGGGTCGGGCGGCTCGCTGCCGATTGCGGTCGGGTAGAACAAGAGCTCGGCACCGAGCAGCGCCATCGCCCGTGCCGTCTCGGGGAACCACTGGTCCCAGCAGATCGCCACGCCGATCGTGGCGTAGCGCGTGTGCCACACCTTGAAGCCCGTGTCGCCCGGGTTGAAGTAGTACTTCTCGGTGTAGCCGGGGCCGTCGGGGATGTGGCTCTTGCGGTAGGTGCCGAGCACCGAGCCGTCGGCGTCGACGATCGCGACCGAGTTGAACGTCGCCTGCCCGGCCCGTTCGTAGACGCTCAACGGCAACACCACGGCGAGCTCGCGGGCGACCGCGCGGAAGTGTTCGACGGTGGGGTGGCCGGCGAGCGGCGTGGCCCGGTCGAAGTGCTCGGGCAGCTGATCGATGCAGAAGTACGGCCCCTCGAACAGCTCCGGGATCAGCACGATCTGGGCGCCGTCGGCGGCCGCCCGGCGGACGAGGCGTTCAGCGGTGGCGACGTTGGCGGCGACGTCGTCGACCATCGCCATCTGCACCGCAGCGACGCTGACCGTCGTCTGTTCCGCCGTCATCCAGCCAGCTTAGGCAGCGACCGATTCGTGGCCGCCCCGCACCGGGCCGGAGCGCGAAGTTACCTGCGGGTAGCGCGGCGCGGTGACCTGTGTCATAGTGGCCGGCATGGAGCCTCTTGGCGGGGTGCTCCGGCGCGGTATGGCGGTCGCGTTGGTGCTCCTCTTTCTCGTCCCATCGGCGATCCGTGGGGGCGCTCCGGCGCTCGCCGCGGGTTCGATCGAGGCACGCGGCAGCGTCCATCAGGTCTACGCGACCGGCCTGCCCCCCGGGGCCGAGGTCGCTCTGCGTGACAGCGGCGGGGCGACGCTCGCGGCGCGCCCGGCGAACGAGCTCGGCGGTGCGCTGTTTCGCGACGTGCCGGCCGGCGGCGGCTACGTGGTCGCTGCCGGCGGCGACGTGTCGGCACCGGTGACCGTGCACGACGACACGCCCACGCCGTGGGACACGAGTTTCTACTCGCAGACGATCCAGCCCGACGGCTACCAGTACGTCACCACCCGTGACGGCACGCAGCTGGCGCTGACCGTGCACCCGCCGACCTCGCCGGCGGGCATCGTCGACATCCCCGGGCTGCCGGCCGTGCCGCTCCCGGACGCCCTGCTCGACCTGCTCCCGGTGACGTGGGCACCGCCGTACCCGACCCTGATCGAGTACTCCGGCTACGCCACCGCCGACCCGGCCGGGCCCACCAGCGGGATCGCCGCGCTGGCCAACCTGATGGGCTTTGCCGTGGTCGACGTGAGCATGCGCGGCACCGGCTGCTCAGGCGGTGCGTTCGACTTCTTCGAACCCCTGCAAGCCCTCGACGGGTACGACGTGGTCGAGGTGATCGCCCGCCAGAGCTGGGTGAAGCACGACCACGTCGGCATGCTCGGCATCTCGTACGGCGGGATCAGCCAGCTCTTCACGGCGGCGACCCAGCCGCCGAGCCTGGCCGCGATCACGCCGTTGTCGGTGATCGATTCGGTGCCCGCCACGCTGTATCCGGGCGGCATTCGCAACGACGGGTTCGCCGTGGCCTGGGCGGCCGAGCGTCAGGAGCAGGCGCAACCCGCCGGGCAAGGCCTCACCGGCACCCAGCCGTACGCCGAAGCGCGCTACGGCAGCGACCCGGTGTGCGCCGCCAACCAGGTGCTGCACCCCGAAGCGGCCGACTTGATGAGCAAGATCGAGGCCAACGCCACCTACGTTCCCGCGGTCGCCGACCCGCTCGACCCGGTGACGTTCGTCGACCGGATCGAGGTGCCCGTGTTCATGGCCTGCCAGTGGCAGGACGAACAGACCGGCGGGCACTGCCCGACGCTCGCCCAGCGGATGACCGGCACCGCCACGAAGTGGTTCACGTTCACCAACGGGGTGCACACCGACGCGCTCGACCCGGCGACGTTCGTGCGGCTCTACCAGTTCTTGTCGATCTACGTCGCCGAGCAGCCGCCGTTGATCAACTCGGCGCTGATCAGCGCGGGCGCGCCGATCATCTTCCAGACCGTGTTCGGGCTCCCGGAGACCGACCTCGTCACGCTGCCGCCGCCCGACGCCGTGATGGCGGCACCGACCCTGGGCCTCGCCCGCGAGGCGTTCGAAGCGCTGCCCGATGTGCGGGTGATGTTCAACAACGGCGCCAACCCGGCGCCCACGTCGCAGCCCGGAAGCCCGGGCGCCGCGTTCGAACTCGGCTTCGATCAGTTCCCGCCGGCCACCGCGCAGGCGGTGTCGTGGTACTTCGGTGGCGACGGCGCGCTGACCGGCGCCCCGCCGTCGGCGCCGGTCACGCACTCGTACGTGGCCGATCCGTGGGACGGGCCACTGACCAATTTCGCCGGCGGCACCGGGGGCGGTGCGCTGTGGGGGAACCGATCGCAGTGGTCGTGGGACTGGCGCCAGCAACCGGCTGGGAACTCGCTGTCGTACGTGACCGCGCCCCTGGCGCGCGACCACGTCGTCGTCGGTTCCGGCTTCGTCGAGTTGTGGGCACGTGCGTCCACACCCGACGTCGACGTCCAGGTCTCGATCAGCGAGGTCGACGCCGACGGCAACGAGACGTTCGTCCAGAACGGGTGGGTGCGCGGCTCGCTGCGCGCCATCGCGGCCGACGGCGACCATCCGTGGAAGTTGGCGCCGTCCGACACGCAGCGCTTCCTGACGTTGCGCGAGTCCGATCGCCAGCCCCTGCCCGACGTCGAGTACACGAAGCTCACCGTGCCGATCTACTTCCATGGGCACCCGTACCGCGAGGGTTCGCGGATCCGAGTGGTCGTGTCGGCCCCCAACGGGTCGCAGCCGATCTGGTCGTTCGAGCATCCCGAGCCGGCCACGGGGACCGCGGTCGTCGACGTGCGCCACAGCGTCGAGCAACCCGGCCGGCTCGTGCTGCCGGTGATCGCCGGGGCGACGGTCCCGGCCGCCCAGCCGCCGTGCGGGGTGCTGCGCAACCAACCGTGCCGGGCGTACCAGGCCAGCAGCAACACGGTGGGCGGGCACGTCGTCGCCCGGCCGGGCACCCCGGGCTCCGACGTCGATCCGGCGTCGCCGGCCATCGTGCCCGTCGCCCCGCGGCGCATGCTCGACACGCGCGGCGAGGACGGCAACTTCGCCGCCGGCGGCCGCCCTGCAGCGGGCGGCGTCGTCCGCGTCCCGGTTGCTGGCATCGGTGAGGTTCCCGGCGACGCGGTGGGCGTGGTTGCCAACGTCACCGTCGCCGATCCGGCCGCCGCGGGTCACGCCACGCTGTACCCGTGCACGGCGACACCGCCGACCGCTTCGCACCTGAACTACCTGCCCGGCGACATCGCCGCCAACAACGTCGTCGTCCCGCTCGACGCCAGTGGTGCGGTGTGCATCGCCACGCACGCGGCCGCCGACTTCGTCCTCGACGTCAACGGCTACGTGCCGGCCGGCTCGCCGCTCGGCATGTTCTCGCCGAGCCGCTTTCTCGACACCCGTACGGCCGGCACGCCGGTGCCGGCCGGCGAGCACATCCGCGTCCAGATCGCCGGGGTCGGCGACGTGCCCGCCGGCGCCACGGCCGCGCTCGTCAACGTCACCGCGGTCGCGCCCGCCGGCAACGGCTACGCGACCGTCTACCCGTGCGCCGGCGACCCGACCGCAGCCTCGTCGCTGAACTACTTGGCCGGCCAGGTGGTGCCCAACGGAGGGCTGGTCGAGCTGTCCGGCACCGGAGCGCTGTGCGTGCACACGAAAGCCGCGACGCACGTGCTGGTCGATGTCGCCGGATACGTGCCGCCCGGCGCGGTCGGGCTCGGAACGATCGCCCCCGCCCGGCTGTTCGACTCGCGCGGCGGCACCCGGCTGCCGGCGGGCGGCTCGGTGGAGATCCAGGTCGCCGGCCGCCGCGGCGTGCCGGGCACTGCCGAGGCGGCGATCCTCAACGTCGTCACCGTCACCCCCGACGGCCCGGGCTACGTCACCCTGTGGCCGTGCGGCGCGCGGCCGCGCACGTCGAACGTCAACCACGCCGACGGCGGGGTGCTGCGCGCCAACAACGCGGTGGTCATGCTCAGCGACGCCGGCACCGTGTGCGCGTACAGCCGGGTGGCGACCGACCTCGTCGTCGACGTCACCGGCTGGCTCGATCGCGCGCACTGAGCCGTCAACCGTCGCGGGGCCGGGGCGGCGGGCGTTGGTCCCCGGCCCGCACCCCCGTAGCATTGGTCCGTCCTCTCGGACCGGGTCGCTCCCGGTTCGTACGGCGGGTGCCGGCAGTCCAGCCGTCCACCCAACCCACCACATGTCGCTGCGATCACCAGAGGTGCGCTCGGGCGGCGGAACACACGAGGTACTTCATGCCAACCATTCAGCAGCTCGTCCGCCAAGGACGCAGCTCGAAGATCACCAAGAGCAAGACCCCGGCGCTCAAGGGCTCGCCCCAGCGCCGCGGCGTGTGCACCCGTGTGTACACCGCAACCCCCAAGAAGCCGAACTCGGCGCTGCGCAAGGTCGCTCGCGTGCGCCTCTCGTCGGGTGTCGAGATCACGGCCTACATCCCCGGTGAGGGCCACAACCTGCAGGAGCACTCGATCGTGCTCGTGCGTGGTGGCCGTGTCCGCGACCTGCCCGGCGTGCGTTACAAGATCATCCGCGGCGCGCTCGACTCCGCCGGCGTCAAGAACCGCAAGAAGGCCCGTAGCCGTTACGGCGCCAAGCGGGACAAGTAAGGGAAGGACGAACCGTCATGCCACGTAAGGGTCCCGCCCCCCGCCGCGAGCTCGCACCCGATCCGGTGCACAACTCCGTGGTCGTCACACAGCTGGTCAACAAGGTCATGCTGCACGGCAAGCGCTCGATCGCCGAGAAGATCGTGTACGACGCGATGGGCATCATCGCCGCCAAGTCCGGCGACGATCCGCTCGAAACCGTCAAGCGCGCCGTCGAGAACGTCAAGCCGCCGCTCGAGGTGCGTAGCCGCCGCGTCGGTGGTGCCACCTATCAGGTGCCGGTCGAAGTCCGTCCGCGGCGTGCCTCGACGCTGGCCATCCGCTGGCTCGTCGACTTCAGCCGCGCCCGTCGCGAGCACACGATGGCCGAGCGCCTCGCCGCCGAGATCGCCGACGCCGCCAACGGCCTCGGCGCGGCGATGAAGCGTCGCGACGACATGCAGAAGATGGCCGAGTCGAACCGGGCCTTCGCGCACTACCGCTGGTAGCCCGGCACAACGCCGATCCGAACAGCCCGCCCTTCGGGGCGGGCTGTTTGCGTTTTCGGTGACATTCCCCGGGCCCACTGGCGCCAGGTTCACGAGTTCACTACCGTGACCGGACGGGGGACACGGTTCAGCGCACGGGGGGTGTGGCCATGAACGTCCAATCGATTCTCGCTCACAAGGGCCGCGACGTCGCCACGATCGCCCAGACGGCGACGCTCGACGAGGCCGTCGCCCGGCTCGCCGAGCTGCGCATCGGTGCGCTCGTGGTGTCGGGCGACGGACGCGCGATCAACGGCATCGTCTCCGAGCGCGACATCGTGTGCCGGATGGCGCACGGCGCCAATGCCGCGCTGGCCGCGCCGGTCGGTTCGGTGATGTCGACCGATGTGGTCACGTGCACCGCCAGCGACGGGGTCGACCGGCTGATGGAACTGATGACCGAACGCCGGATCCGGCACCTCCCGGTGGTCGACGAGGGCGGCCAGTTGGCCGGCATCATCTCGATCGGCGACGTCGTCAAGGCCCGGCTCGCCGAGCTGGAACTCGAGAACCGGGCCCTCGCCGACTACATCTCCGGCCGCTGACCGTCACCGCAGGGCGGCGCCCCGGCGTCGGTCACTCGACTCGCGAATAGGTCAGCTCGTCGTCGCTGATATCGACCTCCTGGCGGCCCCGCCCGGTGGCCTCGCCGATCAGCGCCGTCACGTCGAGCTCCGTCGCCAGTGCGGCGGCGGCGGGATCCGCCCCGCAGCCGCCCGGCGCGCACACCTCGAGCCAGTAGTCGCGGCAGTTCGTGTCGGCCGGGACCGCGTTGGATCCGATGATGGCGAGGAAGAATCCGGCGTCGTTCACGCCAGCCTCGCCGAGGCGCGCGCCGACGCTCGAACGGCGGTCGACCACGCGGACGAAGCCGCCCCCGTCGTCGACCGGCTGGCCGTCTGGGCCGAGCACCCGGCCGGTGAGGACGAGGTCGACCGACGTGTCGCCGGGTTGCGGCAGGCTCGTGCTGCGGGCGCACGCCGCGAGCGGATCCGTCGTGGGTGGCGGTGTCGTCGGCGGTGTCGGTGACGGCGGCAACGGCGGTGCGATCCAGCCGGTGGCGTCGAGGATCACATCGGTCGCGGCCTTGACGTAGACGCACACCGTGCCAGTCGGCGAGAGCTGTGTCAGGGCGTTGTTGGCGCGCACGCTGCCGGGGGCGATCGCGTTGACGTTCGACGCGATCGGCCGCGGGCCGCACGTGTACAGCGTGGCGTACCCAGGGGCCGACGGGGCGACGAGGCCGATGTTGAGCAACGCCGCGGTGGCTCCGGCCGGGATCGTTCCTCGTCCGGCGACCTGGATCTCGACGATCTGGTCGGCGACGAGCCGGCCGGGGCTGCCGGAGTTGCCGCCGTCGACCGTCGGCCCGCCGGGGCGGGTGTCGAGCAGGCGTTGCGGAGCCGCCGCGGTGAGCCCGGTGGCACCGTCCGGAAGGTAGCCGGTGACGTCGACGAGCACGTGCGCGGTGGCCTTGGTGAACACGCACAGCGTGCCGGTCGGTGACAGCTCGACCACCGCCCCGTTCGGCACCACCTCGCCGGCGGCGTAGTTGAGGTTGCTGGCGTGCGGGCGCGTGTCGCACGGGTACAGGGTCAGGTAGCCGGGCCCGTCGGGTGCTACCGCGGTGACCGTGACGAACGCGGCGGTTGCCCCGTTCGGGACGGCGCCGCGCCCGGCGATCGCCACCTCGACCACCTGCTCGGCCGGCACCGCTCCGCCACCGCGGTGGGTGCCGTCGAACGTCGTCGCCTTCGGCTCGCTACGGGTGTCGAGGTAGCGGGCCGGCTCGACGCCCACCAACGGTGAGCCGGCGCCGACGAACCCGTTGACGTCGAGCACGTAGTCGGCGGCGGCGCGTGTGTAGATGCACACGCCACCACCGGCGTCGAGCGGGACGACGGCATTGTCGGCGAGCACGTCGCCCGGCAGGTAGTTGAGGTGCGAGGCGTTGGGCGGTTGCGGCGTGCAGGGGAACAAGGTCGCGTGACCCGGAGCGTCCGGGCTGACCACCGTCAGGTTGGCCACCACGCCGGTCGCCCCGGCAGGCACGCTGCCGCGCCCGGCGACGGGCACCCGAAACACGGCCCCTGGCGACAAACGCCCGACGCCCGCCTGCTGGCCGTCGAACGTCGGCCCCGCGCGGGTATCGAGGAAGCGTGCCGGCTCGATCGGCGTGACGGGTGAGACGACGACGCCCGGGGCGGTGGGCACCACGGCGTTGGACGGCGCCGACGGCGCCGACGACCCGGCTGCGCTGTGGGCGACGACCGTGAACGTATAGCTGGTGCCGGACGAGAGGCCGACGACGCTGCAGGTGGTTACCGCCGACGTGCACGTGGTCCCGCCGGGCGCGGCGGTGGCGGTGTACCCCGTGATCGGCGCGAGTGCCGACGCGCCTGGCGGGCTCCAGGAGACCGTCGCCGACCCGACGCCCGCCGTCGCGGTCACCCCCAACGGCGCGCGCGGCACGTCGGCGATCACCCACAACTCGTCCCCGGTGGTCGTGTCGTCGCCGACGAAGTAGAGGTCGTTGCCGACCGCCTCGATCCGGGCGTCGCCGCGCGGCAGACCGTCAGCAGGTCCGGGCGCGAGATCGGTGACACGCTCGGTCGTGATCCCATTCGTGCGCCACAGCTCGTGCCCGTGCACCGGCTCGGCCAACCCGAAGTACGCCCACCCGTTGTGACTCGTGAACTCGTACGGCAGCTCGGTCACGGGGCCGTCGGGGATGACGACCTCGTGTGTGCCGGCCAAGCTCCCGTCCGACACCCACAGTTCGTAGCCGCTGTCGGCGTAGACCCCGAACACGGCGCCGCCACCTGCCGTCGCGCCGTACTCGTCGCCATTCGGCTCGGCCGGGGCGATCGTCACCGGATGAGTTCCATCTGCGGTGCCGTCGGTGGCCCATGCGCGGAGGTTGCTCCCGTCGTAGGCGGAGAAGTACGCCACGTCGCCCGACATCGACAGGTCGTAGGGGTAGCGCGGATTCGCCGTCGGTGTCGTCTCGATCGGGAACGTCCCGGCCGGCGTGCCGTCGGTGACCCACAACACGTCGTCGGTGGCCGAGTTCGGCGACTCCGCCGCGAAGACCGCCCAATCGTCGGCGGCGGCGATCTCGCGGACGCCCGCGGGGGCGTCCGCGCCGGCGATCAGCGGCATCGTGCCGGTGAGCGCGCCGTCGCTGATCCAGAGTGTGCCGTCGACCGCGAACAGCAGCCGCCCCCCGAACGCGGTGAGGTGTTCGGGGTCGCCGGACACCGGCCCGGCGACCGCATCGAGCAGCAGCACGGTGCCAGCCGCGGTCCCGTCAGTGCGCCACAGCTCGCGCCCGGTCGCGGTGTGCTCAGCGCTGAAGTACACGTAGTCGCCGGCGCGCACGAAGTCGTTCGGGCGAGCTTCCGATCCCGGGTCGATCTCGATCATCGAGGTTCCCCCAGCCGTCCCGTCGGTCACCCACAGCTCGGTATCACCGCCCACTGACGCGGACATGAGCGTCCGTTGGCCCAGGCTGGTGGCCTCGCCCGGCCATGAGCCGACATTGCCGACCTCGAGATCGGCCAGCAGTGCGGCGCTGGCGAGGCCCGGGTCGAACAGCCACGGCTCGTGCCCGAGGTCGAACGTCTCGGCGGTGAACATCACGCGGTCTCCCACCGCGGCGGGGTGGTACGGCTCGCTTCCGGCAGTGCCGGCGGCGATGTCGGCGAACAGCTCGATGTCGGTCGCCCCCTCCACGAGCGGCGCGGCGACGTCGACGCGCATCGGCTCGTCGCCGTGGGCCCGATCGTCGCCACCGATGTAGAGATGGTCGCCGGCGAGCACGCCGTCGGACAGCGACGACCAGTTCGAACCGGGGAACAAGTCCTCGACCTGGAAGACGGCGTCGTCGCTGGCTCGGGCGAACCACAGCTCGCGCCCGGACACCTGGTCGTGGGCGGTGAAGAAGACGGCGCCCGCCTTGGCGGCGACCGGCACCGGATGGGACGGCACACCACCGGCGGCAATGTCTGCCACGAGCACGGTGCCGGCCTCGGTGCCGTCGCTGCGCCACAGCTCCTCGCTGTGCGCGGTGCCGTCGCTGGCGGCGAAGTACAAGAAGCCGCCCGTCGCCACGGCATCGTTCGGACTCGATCCCGAGCTGCCGGTGTTGATGTCTTTGACGAGTTCGAGCGTGTTGCCGTCGAGCACGTGCAGCTCCTGGTCGCTCGACGTCGTCGCCCCGTTGCTCAGGTAGAGGTCGCCACTCATCGTCACGAGCTGGTTCGGTGACTTCCCACCCAACGAGGTCGCCGCATACGTCGCCGGCGGGCCGACGGCGGTTCGTTCGACACGTTGGAGCGCGCGGTTGGGGCTGACGCCGGTCACGGCGTACAGGTCACCGGCGAAGGCGGTGAGTTCCGTGGGGTTGCCTTCGTGGAACAGCACGACCGGCGGATCCGCCGTGGTGCCCTCGGGGGCGTCGTACACCACCAGTTCGTCGTTGTAGCTACCGGATGCGTCGGCGCGCATCCACAGGCGGCGGTCGCCGGCGCCGTGGTCGACCACGGTCAGGTCCTGGGGGTCCGAGCTTCCCGGACCTGGGTCGAGGTCGGCGGCGAGCGTCGTTCCCGCCGCGGTCCCGTCGGTGCGCCACAACTCCGAGCCGGTACTGCCCGACCCGTAGGTCGTGGCGTTGAAGTAGGTGAACCCGGCGTAGGTCACGAAACCCTTGGGAGAGCTACTGGACGGCCCGACGTTGATGTCGGCGACCCGGTAGGTGCCAGTGTCGGTGCCGTCGCTGCGCCACAGCTCGGCACCCGACGCCCCGTCGGTCGCGGCGAAGTACAAGATTCCCGTGTTGGTGGCGAACAGCCCCGAGGGATTCGACGCCCCGGACGGGTTGACGTCGGCGACCATCACCGGTGCTGCGCCGTCGTCGCTCATCCACAGCTCGCGGCCGTGAATGCCGTCGTCGGCGGTGAAGAACAACCGTGAGTCCACGAGCGTGAACCCGGCCGGTTCGGAACCTTCGCCGTCGGTGTTGACGTCGGCGACGAGCTGTGGTGCGGTGAGCGCGTGAACGACGCCGCTCGGTGCGCCGAGCGTGAGTACGACGGCGCTCGGGACGGCCAGAACTGCGCCGAGCGCCAGGCGGGCGCGGCGGTGGGTGACGTGTCGATGACGGAGCATCAGGCGAGGGTGCAGCCGTCGCGCTAGCGGGGTGTTAGCCGCGCCGGGCGCGAGCGGCGACTCCCGCGGCGCGGCGATGGGACGGGCTGCCGACGGACCGCCGGACGTTCGGCAACGGAGCGGGCGAAGAGCAGATACGACAGGGCACGGTGCATGCCCGCACGGTGCGTGCCGGCCGTTAGCCCGCCGTTAGCGGGTGGCGCGCACGTTGGCGCGGCGGAACACGTCGACGGTCTCGGGTTCGAGTTCGATGCCGAGCTCCCCGAGCCAGCCCGCGGCCCGCGCGGCGGCGTCGGCTGCCGCCGCCCGCTGGCCGATGTCGAGCAACGCGCCCACGGCCAGGCGGTGGGCTTCCTCGTTGTAGGGGTCGGCGGTGATCGCCGCCTCGGCGGCCGTGACGACGCGGTTGCCGTCACCCAGCTCGGTGGCCAAGCGTGCGGCGCGCACGCCGAGCGCGGCGACACCGAGGCGGACGCGAGCGGCGCTGTCGTCGAACCATTGCTCGGTGACGGTGCCTGCGAGGGGCGGGCCGCTCACGAGTGCCAAGGCGCGCATGTACGAGTCGAGCGCGGCACTCGTGGCCCCGGCCCGACGGGCCGCGTCGGCTTCGGCGCTGAGCCGCAAGAGCTTGCGGTAGTCGGTGTCGACGCCAGGGGGCAGTGCCAGACCCGAGGCATCTTCGATGACGACCGGGACACCGTCGACGCGCAGCCGGCGCAGGTACGTGAGCGTGACGCGCAGGTTCGACGCGGTGCGCTCCGGGTCGAGGCCGGGCCACAACCGCTCGGCTAACGCCGCGCGCGACAGCGGACCGTCGAGCGCGATCGCGGCGAGCATCTCGCGGACCCGACGGCGACGCAGCTCGGTGATCCCCGAGATTGCGGCACCGGTCACCGACACCTCGCCGAGCAGGGTCACCGTCGCTTCGCCGGGGCCCTCGCCGGCGCGGAACAGTTCGGCGATCGTCGGGTCGGCCCGCAGCGCGGCGAGCTCCGCCGAGATCGCTGCGCCGGCGACGTCGGCGAGGTGCCGCGCCAGCGCGACCGCCTCGGCGCAGCCGTGCTCCGCGCCCAGCACCGCCAGCTCGACCGCCCACGGCAGCGGCAGCGCGCACATCACCAGCGCCGGTTCGGGCCAGCGCTGGGGCAGGCGGCCGTCGCGGAGATCGATCAGCGCGTCGGCGGCATCGAGCATCTGCTGTTGCCACGGTCCGCCGAGGCGGGCGCGCAGGTAGGGCCGAAGGTCGTCGCCGTGCAGCAGGGCCACCAGCGCAGGGGCCCGGTGGGCGAGCCGTAGACCGATCGGGGTGGCGAGCGGATGCTGATCGAAGTAGTGGTCGAGCTTGCGGCGGGCGCGCTCGACATCGTGCTCGGCGACGGCGTAGGTCGCTTCGGCGCGGGCGAGGAAGCCGACGAACTCGGGCTGACTGTGCGAACGCAGCGCGGCCCGGGCGGCAGCGATGTTCCGGGCCGCTTCGGTGAGCCGCCCGGCCGAGGCGAGCATCGCCGCGGCCCACGTGCCCGTCCAGATCCGGTCGACCTGGGACGAGTGCGGCAGCTCGTCGGCCATCGGCAAGCGGTCGAGCACGTCGCGGGTGACGCCGAGGCACCACTGCGCGCACAGCTCGCCGCCGTAACCCCCGAGGTAGCCGGCACTCCCGAGCCGGGAGGAGCGCCGAGCCGCCTCGACCGCCTCACGAGGGCGGCCGAGTAGGAGCAGGTGGTTGCAGCGCTGGAACTCGACGAGCGCCATCCACCCGTCGCTGAGGTCGCCCTCGTGGAGCGCGTCGAGCGCTGCCAGGGCCGCCTCGGCGTCGCCGAGTTGCTCGGCGATCCCGGCCTTGGCGAACGTCGCCAGGGCCCGGCACTCGGGATGCCCGGCCGCGTCGAGCTCGAGCAGGCGCATCACGATCGGCAGCATCTGGTCGGGCTCGCCGCGCAGCCGGTGCACGAACGCCAGCTCCGACAGTGCCACCACCTCGCAGCCGACGATGCCGAGCTCGCGCAGCTCGTGCCAGGCGGCGGTCAGCCGGTCGCGCGTGTCGTCGGAGAACTGGTCGCGGCCGCGCGCGCTGATCGCGGCCAGCAGACGCCCTTCGGCGGTGGCCGCGAACGCGTCCGGGGCGCGGGCCACCCAGTGGTCGATCTCGTCGAGGTCGAGGGCGATGTGGCCGAGCCGGCCGATGT
>JAEZFY010000306.1 GCA_023417265.1 Actinomycetes bacterium
GTCACCGCCGGTCGGAAACCGGCGGCGACGACGCCGAACTGGTGACGCGAGGCATTCAGCTCACGCTGAACACGATCGCGACAGGACTACGGAACTCGGGCTGAGTGCCCGGGTTGCGCCGCCCGACGTCGGGTGACGTCAGACGACCTTGACGCCGACCGCTTCGGGGCCCTTACGGCCCTGGGCGATCTCGAACTCGACGCGCTGGCCGTCGAGCAGGGTGCGACGACCCGAGCCTTCGATGTTCGAGAAGTGCACGAACACGTCGTCGCCGTCTTCGCGGCTGATGAAACCGAAGCCCTTCTGGTCGTTGAAGAACTTCACAGTGCCGGTGGCCATTTGCGTTAACTCGTTTCTTGTATTCCACCGGACGCCACCGTGGCGCCGATGTGCGCGGCACGTTATCGAGCCGGCACACCGTTTGGCGACATCCCCCGCAGGCGACATCCCCCGCGGCAAGGAGGCCTCAGAACAGGCGCTGGCTGAGCAGCTTGCGGTACACCGCCGTGCGCGGGTCGTGCGGACCCATCAGCTCGAGGATGTCGACGAACTGCTGGCGCGCGTCGTCGTCGGTCTTGACCCGGTCGAGCAAGGCCGTCAGCGTGGCGTCGTGGTCGTCGTCGGGCGTCTCACCGACGCGGGCCCGGGCGGCGACCTGACGGGTGCGTTCGGTTTCCGGGATGCGTTCGAGTAACGCCAGCGCGGCCTCGGTGTCGCCGTCGCCACGACGATCGACGAGCAGCGTCGCCAGGGCCACGATCGCGTCCTCGTTGGCGGGCTCGATGTTGAGCGCCAGGCGCAGCGACGCCTCGTCGCCGGCGGCGAGCAGGTCGGCGACTGCGAGTTGTTCTTCGGTCGGCAGTAGGCGCCCGACGAACTCGCGCAGCTCGCGCTCGCCGAGCGCGCCGACGAAACCGTCGACGATCTGGCCGTTCACCATCGCGAACACGGCCGGGATCGACTGCACCCGGAACGCCTGCGCCACCGCCGGGTTGCTGTCGACGTCGACCTTGGCGAGCACGACCTGGCCGTCCGTCTCGGCGACCACGCGTTCGAGCAGCGGGCCGAGCGTCTTGCACGGCCCACACCATTCGGCCCACAGGTCGATCACGACAGGGGTGGTCTGCGAGCGCTCCAGCACGTCGGCCTGGAACGAGGCGTCGGTCACGTCGAGTGTCGTCACGGTTTCCAGGGTACGGGGCCGGGCGCCGGTACCCTCGGCTGCATGACCGCGAGCGACGTGCGTTGGTTGGGGCCCCGCCCCGAGCTGCACGAACCGACGCTGGTCGTCATGCTCACCGGCTGGATCGACGCGGGCGGCGCCGCGCGGGGCGCGATCGCGGCGATCGAGGACGAGTCGGACCTGACGCCGATCGTCGAGTTCGACGACGACGCGTTCGTCGACTTCCGGGCTCGGCGGCCAACGATGGAGCTGCGCGGGGGGCTCCACCAGGTGCTCCACTGGGAGCGAATCCTGCTGTCCGCGGGCACCGACCAAACCGGCAGCGACCTGCTCGTGTTGCACGGCCCCGAACCCGACATGGCGTGGCACCGCTTCACCCGCGCGGTCACCGAGCTGGCGGTCGAGCTCGGTGTCAGCCACATGGCTCACCTCGGCGCGTACCCGTTCGCCGCGCCGCACACCCGCCCGTCCCGCGTGTCGGTCACGACGCCGTCCGAGGACGTGCTCGCCCGGGTGCCGTTTCTGCGCAGCACGATCGACGTGCCGGCGGGCGCTGCGGCTGCCCTCGAAGCCGCGTTCCACGCGCACGGCATTCCGGCCGTGGGCATCTGGGCCCAGGTGCCGCACTACATCGCCTCGCTCAACTACCCGGCCGCCAGCGTCGCCCTCCTCGACGCCCTCCGCGAGGCCACCGGGCTGGTCATCGAGGCTCCCGACCTGCGCGCCGAGGTGCATCGGGTGGTGACCCGCCTGAACGGCATGATCGATGGCAACGACGAGCACATGGCGATGCTCCACCAGCTCGAACAGATCTACGACGCCTCTGCCGACGGTGTCGACGTCACCATGCCGGCGCCCTCGCTCGAGCTGCGCTCGGGCGACGAACTCGCCGCCGAACTCGAGCAGTTCCTCAAAGACCAATCCTGACGGCTCGGCGCGGCGAGCGCCCGCTCGATACGTTCGGAGCATGAAGGTCGACGGGAACATCGGCGGCGCGCTCGCCGCCGCAGGAGCACACGCAGCCGAGCTTGAGCGGGTCGGCTACGACGGCGCGTGGACCGCGGAAACCAACCACGACCCGTTCCTGCCGCACGCACTCGCCTCGCAGACCACCGAGCGAATCGAGCTCGGCACGAGCATCGCCGTCGCCTTCGCCCGCAATCCGATGCTGCTCGCCAACCTCGGCTGGGACCTCCAACACCTCACCGGTGGGCGCTTCATCCTCGGGCTCGGCAGCCAGATCAAGCCGCACGTCACGAAGCGCTTCTCGATGCCGTGGAGCCACCCCGCCGCGCGCATGCGCGAGCTGGTACTCGCCACCCGGGCGATCTGGGACACATGGCTCACCGGCGCGCCACTCCAGTTCCGCGGCGAGTTCTACACGCACACCCTGATGACCCCGTTCTTCACGCCGCCGGCATCCGACCTCGAGGGCTTCGGGCCGCCCAAGGTGTTCCTCGCTGCGGTCGGCGAGCTGATGACCGAGGTCGCCGGCGAGGTCTGCGACGGGATCATCTGCCACGGCTTCACCACCGAGAAGTACCTCCGCGAGGTCACCCTCCCGGCCGTCGCCCGCGGGCGCGCCAAGGCCGGCAAGACACTCGACGGGTTCGAGGTGTCGGGCCCGTTCTTCGTCGTCAGCGGCACCACCGAAGAAGAGTTCGCCAACGCCAAGGCGGGCACGCAGCAGCAAATCGCGTTCTATGGCTCGACCCCGAACTATCGCGGCGTGCTCGAACTGCACGGCTGGGGCGACCTGCAGACCGAACTGAACACGCTCTCGAAGCGCGGTGAGTGGAAGGCGATGGGCGACCTGATCACCGACGATGTGCTGGCCGAGTTCGCGGTGGTGGCCGAAACCCCCGAGCAGATCGCGGCGGCGCTCGGCGAGCGCTACGGCGGAGCGGTGCAGCGCCTGTCGTTCTACGCCCCGTACCAATCCGACCCGGACCGCTGGGCCGCCGTGATGGCCGACCTCAAGCAGCTCTGAGCCAAGCAGGCCTAACCCGGGCCGGCCAGACCGCGCAGCCAGGCGTGGGCGTTGCGCCCGAGGTCGTCGGAGGCGTAGCCGCCCTCTTGCACGGCGACCGTCGGCAAGCCGGCCTCAGCGACGAGGGCACCACTGGCGAAGAATCCGTCGGTGCTGATCGCCATGTCAGCGATCGGGTCGCCGCCGTACATGTCGAGCCCGAGCGACACGATCAAGAGGTCGGCACCGAAGCGACTGACCGCCGTCAGGGCCGCGTCGATCGCGACGAGGAGGTCGTCGTCGCCGACGCCGGGCGGGAGCGGCAGGTTGAGGTTGGCACCGGCGCCCCGCCCCGTGCCCGTCTCGTCGGCGAACCCGGTGACATACGGGTAGGCCCGCACCGGGTCGGCGTGGACCGACGCGTACAAGACGTCGGGGCGTTCGTAGAAGATCTGCTGGGTGCCGTTGCCGTGGTGATAGTCGACATCGAGCACGGCGACCTTGGCTCCGGCCGCAACCGCGTGCTGGGCGGCCACCGCCGCGTTGTTGAAGAAGCAGTAGCCGCCGTACACCGAGCGGGCGGCGTGGTGTCCAGGCGGGCGACATAGCCCGTAGGCCGCGGGTTCGCCGGCCAGCACCGCGTCGGTCGCCGTGAGCGCGACGTCGACCGATGCCCGAGCCGCGGCGTAGGTGCCCTCGGTGAGCGGCGTCGTCGTCTCGTAGCACCACCAGCCGAGCAGCATCGCCACCGACGTCGGCCGGCGTCCACCCGGCATCCCGGCGCGCAAGGCGGCGTGGTGGAACACGTCGGGTACCACGTCGTGGGTGGGGCCGCACTCGACTTGGTACTCCTCCCACGCGGTCTCCAGGAACTGCACCAGTCCGGGGTCGTGGACCGCTTCGATCGGACCGGTGCCGAAGGCGCTCGGCGCGACGACCGCGAACGCCGGATCGGCGGCCAACGCGGCGTAGATGATGTCGGCTCGGCCAGGATGCTCGAACGGCGTCTGGAACTGCGACTTCTCGAACTCGCGTTCTGGAGCGTGGCGGGCGTGGTCCGGGCTGAACACGACGCGCATCGACCGATCATGCCCGATCGCGCCTCGGTTCACGGCGGCGGTTGCCCGGCGACCCCGCATCACCGTGCGTATTACAGTTTCGTGACGGTCGGGGTGGGGTACGCATCACGTGCACCACCCAGCGGGCACCAGCGCAGCAAGGAGCGAACGATGAACATGTCCAATGCTTCCGAGTGGATCACCTACATCGACCACGACGTCGTCGATGAACACGGCGACAAGATCGGCACGGTGACCGACGTCCTCTACGACGACCCACCGGCCGACGCAATCGGCACGCCCGAGGTCGCCACGCCGAGCTGGCTCGTCGTCGACCCCGGCTTCCTACGCGCCGCCCACTACGTGCCGGTTGCCGGTTCGTACCGCACCGACACGGGTGCCGTGGTCGTGCCGTGGGACAAGGATTGGGTCCGGCACGGCATCAAGGCCCGTGGCGACCACCTCCTGACCAGCGAAGAGCGGGCGCTCCAGGCGCAGCACTACGCGCTGCTCGACCGCTGACCAGTAGGGCGCTGGTGCTGACCCGGGGGGGGGG
>JAEZFY010000307.1 GCA_023417265.1 Actinomycetes bacterium
CCTCTCGGTGGCAGGCCGGGCCGCCTGACGCAACTGCTTACTGCATCACTTGTAGAACGCGGTCACGTCGGCGACGACGTGAGCGCTGTTGACCCCGGCGAAGACACACACGGTGCCTTCTGCCGACAGGTCGACGATGATGCTGTTGGCCACGCTGATCGGGCCGAGGTAGTTGACGCTCGACGCAACCGGACGGTCCTGGTCGCACGGCCACGCCGTGAAGTACCCGGGCCCGGTCGCCTCGGTGGCGGTCAGGTTGAGCGCCACCAGTCGGGCGTCGGCGGGCACCGTGTTGTCGGCGCCACCGCGGCCGGTCACCTGGATCTCGAGCATCTCGCCGGCGGCCAGCATGCCGTCGCCTTCCTGCTCGCCGTCCACGGTCGTGCCGATCGTCGCCGAGGTCTTCGCTCGGGTGTCGATCAGGCGGGCCGGGGTGAGGCCGCCGAACTCGTCGGTTTCGGCGTAGGCGCCGGTGACGTCGGCCACCACGTGGACACCCGAGACGCCGCTCTCGATGCACAACGTGCCGTCGGCCGCGAGCGGGACGACGATCGAGTTGGCGATCGCCCGCGGGTCGGCGTAGTAGAGCGTCGACGCCAGCGGCTTGGTGACGTCGCACGGGTATGCCGTCAGGTAGCCCGGGCCGACCGCGCCGGTGGCGGTCAGGTTGAGCGTGACGGCGACCGTGCCCGCAGGCACGTCCGCACGGCCGACGACCGGCAGCACGAGCCGTTCACCCGGATCGAGCAGGCCCTGCCCACGATGCGCGCCGTCGACGGTGACGCCCGACGTGGGCGACGTCTCCGGACGCGTGTCGAGCAGACGGCTCGGGCCGAGTTCGGTGTAGTCCGGGCTCGACGCCGACCAACCGGTGACGTCGACCACCGCGTGGGCAGCGCTGACGCCGGTGGAGATGCAGATCTTGCCGTCCGCCGACAAGGGCACGACCACCGAGTTGGCGATGTTCTGACCGGCGTCGTAGTTGACGCTCGACACCACCGGCTTGGTGGGGCCGCACGGCCAGATCGTGAAATAGCCCTCACCCGTGGCCTCGGTCGCGGTGACGTTGATCGAGATCGCCGTCGCCGTGGGCGGGACGACCGAACGGCCACCGATCTGGACCTCACGGATCGACTGCGGAGCAATCGCCCCGCCGCCTTCACCGATGCCGTCGAACGTGGTGCCGACGGTCGGCGAGGTCTTCTCGCGGGTGTCGAGCACACGCGTCGGGTTCACCGGCGCCATGAGCTCACCGTCGCCGGGCACGAACGACTGCGTCGAGAAGTTCTCGGGCGCCGGTACCGACACCTGCGGCACGCCTTGCCCGTCCTTCGGGGCGTCTTGCTCGATCCAGTCGACGAGGCCTTGCGTGTAGAGGATGCCGGTGTCGACGTAGTTGCCGGCCTCCCACACCTCGCCGAACGTGTCGTAGCCGTCCTGCCCACGGGCGATGAAGTCGTTCGTGACGACGACGTAGGTCGCGGCCGGGTCGATCGGGGCCCACTCGCCGGTGTCACGGTCGCGCACCTCGACGTTCGTGAAGCGCTGGCCGGCCGGCTTGGTGAGGTCGGCATCCCAGCGAATCGCCGAGCCGTACGGATACGAACCGTCGGATCCGCCGTTGTCGACGAAGTTGGCTGCGGCCTCCTCGAGCGTGGCCAGAACCTGGGCTCCGGTCAGGTCGAGTTCGACGAGCGTGTTCGAGAACGGGAGCACGCTGATGGCCTCGTTCATCGAGATCTCGCCAGCGGGCACCACCTCGCGCACGCCACCTGCGTTCTGGATGGCGATATCGGACCGGAAGGCCCGGGCCAGGAACGCGTCGGCCACGATCTGCTGCATGAAGCCGCCGTGCACGTCGGCGCGGGCGCCGGACGCGGCAACCTCGTCGGGGGCACAGGTTCCGGCGGAACGCGTGTCACCGGGGAGGCGGTTGAGGCACAGCGACTCGGTGGCGTTGCCGATGATCTGCTGCTTGAGTTCCTCGACCTCGTCGGTGTAGGTCTGCAGCAGCGCCGCCGCGTCGGGGTTGGGCGCGATCGAGGTGACGTTCGGGATCGCCGCGATCGCGGTCTCGATCTCGGTCAGCTCGGGGTCGGTGATCGGCTCGCCGTCGCGGGAGAACCCGCCCACGAGCAAGTTCGGCGTCCCCGTGCAGCTCTGCGTCTCGCCGTTCTGGAGGACCAACTCGAGCTGGCCGACGATCGCCGAGTACTGCCAGGCCTGCCCGATGCACACCTTGTCGCCCTCGGAGTTGATGACCTCCGTGGGGTACGCACCGTCGGGCTCGAAGCCGAAGTCCCCGAAGTCGGCGGCATCGCCGAGCAGCGTGTGGCTGTCACCGCCGATGATCGCGTCGATCCCGGGCACCTGGGCGGCGAGGGCGATGTCGTTCTCGTACTGGTAGTGCGTGACGAGGACGATGTTCTCGATGCCTTGCCCGCGGAGTTCGGTCACGTACTGCTGGGCCGTGGCGACCTCGTCCTCGAACTCGGTCGTCGGCAGCGGCGACGACGACTCCATCGTCTTCTGGGCGATGTCGAGGCCGATGAAGCCGATCTCCTGGGTGTCGCTGTTGGAGTCGGTGACCTCGAGCACGACGTACGGCTGGAGGTAGTCGTCACCGGGGTCGTCGGTCGGGTTCAGCGGGGTGCCGACCGCGGGCTGGACGTTGGCGCCGAGCACCGCGGTGTCGGTGCCGGGGCCGTACGGATTGCAGTCGTCGGCGTCGTCGTTGAGGAAGTCGAGGAACGTCTTGAGACCCTCGTCGCTGTCGTCGAACTCGTGGTTGCCGACCTCGAACATGTCGAAGCACGTCTGGTTCATCATCGCCGCGTCGGCGGCGCCGTCGAACAACGTGTAGTAGGCCGTACCGGTGATCGCGTCACCGGCGTGGATCTTGATCGGATTGGTGACCGAGCCCTCGAGCTGCTTGAACATCGCGTCGACACGGGGCCATCCGCCCATCTCGTAGTCGAATTCGCTCTCGTTGACGTCGGGTGTGGACGGATCGTCGGTACCGGTACCGAGATCGACGGTGCCGGACTGCGGCTCCAGGTGCGAGTGATGGTCGTTGACGTGGAGCAGGTTGACCGTCAGCGGGTGTTCGGGAGCCGCTAAGGCTGGTTGACCGAGCGCTACGGGGAGTACCCCCGCGGCGCCCAGGGCGAGTCCGGCTGTGAGCCGGATCGAGCGTCGCAATTGCATGTATCAGTTCCCTTCGAGTAGCTGATGGCCGTCCGACGGATAGTCCAGGGCGCCCGCCTTGCCAGCTTCCGTACCCGTCGTGACGACTTCGTGAACATTACGTGACGGTTGGGCGGGATGGTTCGCGGGCCTGCCGGCGGGCCGATCGGCGACGGGCCGCGGGCCCCGCCGTCGAATCGCCGGATCGGCGCACCGGTAGCATCCACGGTTGCATGGGAATTCTCGATCGCATCCTGCGCGCAGGAGAGGGCAAGAAGATCAAGGCGCTGCAGGCCATGGTGCCTGACATCAACGCCCTCGAGCCCGAGTACCGCAAGCTCTCCGACGACGACCTGAAGGCCAAGACGGCCGAGTTCCGGCAACGCCTCGCCAATGGCCAGGACCTCGACGACATCCTGATCGAGGCGTTCGCCACCACCCGCGAGGCCGCCGACCGGGTGATCGGTCAGCGCCACTTCGACGTCCAGATGATGGGTGGCGCGGCGCTGCATTTCGGGTGGGTCGCCGAGATGAAGACGGGCGAGGGCAAGACCCTCGTGTCGACCCTGCCGGCCTACCTGAACGGCTTGTCCGGCAAGGGCGTCCACATCGTCACCGTCAACGACTACCTCGCGCGCTACCACGCCGAGTGGATGGGGCGCATCCACAAGTGGCTCGGCCTCGAGGTCGGCTTGATCATCCCCGGGCTCAACGAGCGTCCCGAGGAGAAGCGCCGCGAGTACGCCGCCGACATCACGTACGGCACGAACAACGAGATGGGCTTCGACTACCTGCGCGACAACATGGCCCAGTCGCTCGCCGCCAAGGTGCAGCGCGGCCACAACTTTTGCATCGTCGACGAGGTCGACTCGATCCTCATCGACGAGGCGCGGACGCCGTTGATCATCTCCGGCCGGATCGGCGACGCCGCCAAGCTGTACTACCGGTTCGCCTCGATCGTGCGCAGCCTCACGCGCGACGTCGACTACGAGGTCGAAGAGGACAAGCGTGTCGTCGTGCCGCTCGAGGCCGGCATCGACAAGGTTGAGCGGGCGCTCAACGTCGAGAACATCTACGACGACGTCTCCGCCGATCTCGTGCACCAGTTCACCGTGGCGCTCAAGGCCAAGGAGCTGTACAAGCGCGACAAGGACTACATCGTCCAGGGCGGCGAGGTGAAGATC
>JAEZFY010000309.1 GCA_023417265.1 Actinomycetes bacterium
GTCACCACCCCGGGCCAGACGACCGGTTACCCGAGCATCAGCGGGCTCTCGGTACGGGCGTCCGACGGCGCCGTGATCACCGCCGTCTGCGCTGGCAGCACGGCGTCGATTTTCGGCTACGACCCGCTGCAGACGGACGTGATCATGCCCCGCGCCAACTCGGTGTTCCCGAAGCACGCGTTGAGCAGCTGCCCGGTCGACCTGGCGGTCGACCCGAACGGCGACACGCTGTACGCCGCGTTCCACCTCAGCAACGCCGGGATCGGTTCGTCGATCTACGGCCAGGTCCGCCTGGCCTCGACCATGACACTCGTCCAGAACGGCTACCTGAACCACAACGACCGGTACAACCCGCGCTGGATCTACGAGACCGCCCCGGCCGGTTCGAGCCGCCTGGTCGTCAGCCAGAACGAGGGCTTGCTGACGTGGGACAAGGCGATCGTGTACGACGAGTCGGCAGCGTTCGATCCGTCCGACGTGGCGTTGCAGCCGTTCGTCGCGCTGGCGTTGGAGCCGAAGCTGGAGGACCTGTCGGTGCAGTCGTACGACATCGCCCCGAGCGGCAACCGGATCGTGCTGCACCTCGAGGCCGACCCGTACGACGACGTCACCACCGACACGCATCTCGCGATGGTGACGTGGACCGGCGACCCGGTCGACATGAACTGGACGTTGGAGTGCGTCTCGCCCGCGCCGGCGCTGGCCGGCCAGGTGCGCTGGTCGCGCGACGCCTCGATGATCTCGTTCTGGGACGATGCCGGGGCGTACGTGTCGCCGGCTCCGACGGGGTCGGGCGGTGGCGTCTGCTCGTTCGACCCGCACCTCGTCGTGCCCGGGGCTCGGATCGTCGAGTGGGGTACGCACGAACTCACGTCCGGCGGTGGTGGTGGCGGTGGCGGTACCGCCGGTCAGGTGGGTCCCAACGGCCGGGTGTGTTTCGCGGTGGCCGGTGACCCGGGCGACGTGGCGCTGGTGAACCTGACGCCGGTGCTCGCGGGTGGTGCCGGCAACGGGCAACTCGTGTCGTCCGACGTGGCGACCGCGCCCCTGGCGTCGAACGTCAATTTCGGTCCGAGCACGGTGGATCCCAACGTGGCCGCGGCGCCGATCGGTGCCGACGGCAAGGTGTGTTACGTGAACTCGCGGCACACGTCGACGCACGTGATCGCCGACCACTTGGGCACGGTGGCGGCGTCGGCATTCACGCTGGCGGACCCATCGGGTGCACCGAAACGCGTGCTCGACACCCGCGCAGGGGCAACGGTCGTGCCGGACGCGCGGGTGTGCTTCGGGGTTGCCGGCAGTCCGGGTGATGTGGCCCTGGTGAACCTGACGCCGGTGTTGGCGGGTGGTCCCGGGAACGGTCAACTCGTGTCGTCCGATGTGGCGAGTCCGCCGGTGGCGTCGAACGTGAACTTCGGGCCGGGCTCGATCGATCCGAACGTGGCGGCCGCCCCGATCGGAGCGGACGGGAGGGTGTGTTACGTGAACTCGCGGCACACGTCGGTGCATCTGATCGCCGACCACTTGGGCACGGTGGCGGCGTCGGCGTTCACGTTGGCGACCGCGACGGGTGCCCCGGCGCGGTTGCTCGACACGCGGGCGTCGGGTGCGGTGGGCCTGAACGGTCGAGTCTGCTTCGCGGTGGCCGGGTCACCGGGCGATGTGGCGCTGGTGAATCTGACGCCGGTGTTGGCCGGCGGGCCGGGGAACGGTCAGTTGGTGTCGTCGGGAATCACGTCGCCACCGAACGCCTCGAACGTGAATTTCGGGCCCGGCAGCGTCGACCCGAACGTCGCTGCCGCGCCGATCGGAGCCGATGGCCAGGTGTGTTACGTGAACTCGCGGCACACCGCAGTGCACGTGATCGCCGACCACCTCGGCACGATCGCCAAGTCTGCGTACACGCTCGCCGACCCCTCCGGCGCCCCCGTCCGCAAACTCGACACTCGCGCATAGTCGCCGCCCGCACTTGGTGCTCGACGGAATCGTGGCTGCCGGGCGGGCGTAGCCTGGGCCCATGAAGAGCATCCATCACTGGATCGACGGGCGGGTCGTCGAATCGACCTCGGGCCACACCGCACCGGTGTTCAATCCGGCCACCGGCGAACAGGCGGCCACGGTCGACCTGGCGTCGGCAGCCGAAGTCGACCACGCCGTCGCGGTCGCCAAGGAAGCCGCCCCCGCCTGGCGGGCGACATCGCTGTCGAAGCGGGCCGAGGTGCTGTTCCGCATCCGCGAGCTGGTCGACGCCAACCGCAAGGAGATCGCTTCGCTGCTCACCGCCGAGCACGGCAAGGTGCTGTCCGACGCAATGGGTGAGGTCGCCCGCGGGCTGGAGAACATCGAGTTCGCGTGCGGCATCCCGCACCTGCTCAAAGGCGGGTTCTCCGAGCAGGCATCGTCGGGGGTCGACGTGTACTCGATCCGTCAACCGCTCGGCGTGGTGGCCGGCATCACCCCGTTCAACTTCCCGGCGATGGTTCCGATGTGGATGTTCGCCAACGCCCTCGCGTGCGGGAACACGTTCGTGCTCAAGCCGTCGGAGAAGGACCCGTCGGCGTCGCTGTTGCTCGCCGAGCTGCTCGCCCAGGCGGGTGTGCCGGCGGGCGTGTTCAACGTCGTCCAGGGCGACAAGGTCGCCGTCGACCGCCTGCTCGAGCATCCTGACGTGGCCGCGATCAGCTTCGTCGGCTCCCCCCCGATTGCCCGCTACATCTACGAAACCGGCACCAAGAACGGCAAGCGCGTGCAGGCGCTCGGCGGTGCCAAGAACCACATGCTCGTGTTGGCCGACGCCGACCTCGACATGGCCGCCGACGCGGCAATCGGTGCGGCCTACGGATCGGCCGGCGAGCGCTGCATGGCGATCTCGGTCGTGCTCGCCGCCGACGCGATCGCCGACGACCTGGTGGGCAAGATCCGTGAGCGGATCGCGGCGATCAAGGTCGGCCCGGGCAACGAACCCGAGAACGAGATGGGCCCGCTGATCACCGCCGAGCACCGCGACAAGGTCGCCGGCTACATCACCGGCGCCGCCGACGAGGGGGCTACCGTCGTGGTCGACGGTACGGTCGGCACGCCCACCAGCGGGTTCTTCGTCAACCCGACCCTGATCGACCACGTCGAGCCGGGCATGCGCTGCTACGACGACGAGATCTTCGGCCCCGTGCTCAACGTCAAGCGGGTCCACGGCTACGCCGACGGCGTCGACGTGATCAACGCCAACCAGTTCGCCAACGGCACGGCGATCTTCACGCGCGACGGCGGCGCCGCCCGCCAGTTCCAGTACGACGTCGAGGTCGGCATGGTGGGCATCAACGTGCCGATCCCCGTGCCGGTGTCATACTACTCGTTCGGCGGGTGGAAGGCGAGCCTGTTCGGCGACACCCACATGTACGGCCCGGAGGGCATCAACTTCTACACCCGCGGCAAAGTCGTCACCAGCCGCTGGCCCGACCCGGCCCACAGCACGATCGACCTCGGCTTCCCCGAGACCCGCTGAGCGGTTCCGGGCGCGATGGAGCAGCGCCTCAGCTTCGTGACGCTGGTGGTCGCCGACGTCGCTGCGTCGCGGCGCTTCTACGTCGACGGACTCGGATGGCACCCGGCGTTCGAGGCACCCGGCGAGGTGCTCATGGTGCAGGTCGCCGACAAGGTCGTGCTGTCGCTGTGGGACCGCTCGTCGGCGGAGGTCGAGCTCGGCCCGATCGGGCCGATCACGGGCGTCGCGCCGGTCACGCTGGCGCACAACGTCGCCACGCCTCACGACGTCGACGCGGTGCTCGCCAGCGCCCGGGCGGCCGGGGCCTCCGCCGTTCACGACGGCACGCACCGGGCGTGGGGCGGCTACTCCGGCTACTTCGCCGACCCCGACGGCTTCCGGTGGGAAATCGCGTGGAACCCCGGCCCGATCGGCGCGGTGGTGTTGCCCTGAGCCCGGTTGTGACGCCTGTGTGTGGCGGCAGCTAGGACGGGCGGTCGTGGATCGAGCGCTCGCCGGCGAGTTCGGCGCGCACGGCGGTCATCACGGCTTCGAACGTGCCGGGTGGGCCGCCGGGTGAGGGCAGGTCGTCGAGCGCGAACCAGCCCGCCTCGGACACCTCGGCTGGGTCGACCTCGGGAGTCGTGCCGTCGCACGGCTCGGCGAGGTAGTAGGCGACGTTGATGATCTCGCTGTCGTCAGCGGCCGGGCCGTCGGCGTAGGCGTCGACCCACGTGCCGAGGTAGGCGGTGACGCGCACCCGCAACCCGACTTCTTCGAGCACTTCCCGCTCGGCGGCTGCGATCGGGTGCTCACCGGCGTCGAGGAACCCGCCCGGCGAGTGCCACGTGCCCTGCCACGGCGGACGTGCTCGGCGGGCGAGCAGCACCCGTCCGCGGTCGACCACCACGGCGTTGGCGCACGGCTTCGGATTGCGCCAGTGCTCGGCCCCGCACTGGGCGCAGCGCACCGGCGGCCGATGCGACAACGGGACGCCACACGCAGAGCAGTACACGAGCCCGGCACGCTACCCGCACCCTCGAGCTGCGGCGGCCGAGCAAGCCCGGGATTCTGTGGCAGGACAGGTGGGCGTTGTTTCCAGGTGTCCTGCCGCAGAGACCGGGCCGGAGCGGGCGGCAGGGGGTCAGGTGGTGAGGCCGTCGGCGAGGTCGGCGGCGAGCACGGCTTGGTCGTCGGGGTCGCTGATCGGCACCGCGAGGGCGAGCTCCCACTCGACTCCGGCTTCGTCGGTTCGCCCGACCGCGAGCAGGCCGCGGGCGCGCAGCTCGTGGGCATAGGCGAGGTCGAAGTCGGCCAGCCCGAACTCGGCGCACTGCGCCAAGCACTCGTCGCCGTACTCGAGGGCCAGCTCTCCCTGGCCGACGGCGAGCTGGGCCTTGCCGATCATGTACAGCGCTCGGGCCTCGTTCTCCGGGCCGGCACCGGTGGCCCGGCTCCAGTGGTACGCCGCGGCGTAGGCCCGGCGCAGCAGCTCTTCATTCTCCGCGGGCGTTCGGTCGGCCTTCCCGAGCAGGTCCCAGATCGAGTTGTTGGCCTCGATCGCCTGGGCGCGGTGCCAGTCGCCGGCCACCTCGTCGGCGCTGCGCGACGGTGTCCGCTCGGCCTCCTCGGGCAGCACACCGCCGGTCTCGAGCAGGGTCTTCAGGTTGTCGAGGATCCACACCCAGCCGTCTTGCACGCGGTCCGACGTGCGCGGGCTGCGGGCGAGGCCGCTGTGCACGAGATCGAGCCGGGTGAGCCCGTCGGCTGCGGGGGTCAGCGTCCACTCCAGCCGGGACGGCGGCTCGCCCGCGATCTCGGCGTCGAACAGCGCGTGCCAGGCCATCACCAGCCGGCGCGGTGGATCGACATCGACGATCTCACCGGTGATCTGGTCCGCGCCATTCCACACGTACCGAAAGCCCGAGCCCGGCTCGAGCGTCGACTCCAGCCGGGTGCGGTGGAAGTACTGCTCGGTGAGGGTCGGGTCGGTGATGCCCTGCCACACCTGCTCGGGATTGGCTTTGATGTAGACGCGGTAGCGGTGTGGTCTCACGGCGTTCCCCCTGAGGGGTCAACGTAACGGATCGCGCCCGGAGACGCCTGCGAGTGCCTGGACACCGCCCGTCGCGATCCGTGCGTCGCTCCCGTCAGCCGGTGGCAGGCACTGCCGGATTCATCCGTTACGGTCGCCGCGGTGATCCGACGGGCGATGGCGGACGACTTGCCGGCGTTGCTCGAACTGATGCACGAGTTCGATCCGGCCACTCCCGAATCAGGCGTGGTCCCGTTGCTGGCCGACGACACGCACGGCGTGATCTGGATCACCGACCCGCTCGACGCCTACGCCGTCGTCACGTGGGGATGGTCGGTCGAGTCGGGTGGGGCCGAGGCGATCCTCGACGAGATCTACGTGCGCGCGCCGAACACCGGCACGGGTAGCGCCTTGATCGAACACCTCCACGGCGACTGCGTCGCCCGCGGCATCCGGCGGATCTTCCTCGAGACCGAAGCCGCCAACGCCGACGCCCGGCGCCTCTACGCCCGCCACGGGTACGTCGCCGAGGACAGCGTGTGGATGGCACGCTGGTTCGCCGGCAATTCGTGAACAGCGCGTGACGGCACACCCAGGTGTGTACGTCCTGTAAAGGGCGTCACTAATGTCGCACCTCATGGACATCGGGCTGGTCCTCCAGACCACTCCGCCTGCGAGCCGGGTCATCGACCTTGCCAAGCGGGCCGAGACCTACGGCTTCTCGCACGTCTGGACGTTCGACTCACACATCTTGTGGGAGGAGCCGTACGTCATCTACAGCCAGATCCTCGCCGAGACCCGCAACGTGATCGTCGGGCCGATGGTCACCAACCCGGCCACCCGCGACTGGACCGTCACCGCCAGCACCTACGCCACGCTCAACGAGATGTACGGCAACCGCACGGTCTGCGGGATCGGCCGCGGCGACTCGGCGGTGCGGGTCACCAACGGCAAGCCGACCACGCTGGCCACGATGGGCGAGTCGATCCACGTGATCCGCGAACTCGCCAACGGCCGTTCGGTCGACTACAAGGGGTCCACGATCACGCTCCCGTGGGCGTCGAAGTCGCGGCTCGAGGTGTGGGGCGCCGGGTACGGGCCCAAGGCGCTCGACCTGATCGGGCGCACGTGCGACGGCTTCATCCTGCAGTTGGCCGACGTGTCGATCGCCGAGTGGACGATCAACACCGTCAAGGCCGCCGCCGAGGCAGCCGGGCGCAACCCCGACGACGTCGCCGTGTGCGTGGCCGCTCCGGCCTACGTCGCCCCGGCCGACACGATCGATTACCAGCGCGACCAGTGCCGCTGGTTCGGCGGGATGGTGGGCAACCACGTCGCCGACATCGTCGCCCGTTACGGCGCCGACGACCCGCACATCCCGCAGGCGCTCACCGACTACATCAAGGGCCGCCAGGGCTACGACTACAACGAGCACGGGCAGGCCGGCAACACGCACGCCGAGTTCGTGCCCGACGAGATCGTCGACCGGTTCTGCATTCTCGGCCCGGTCGACGCCCACATCGCCCGCCTCCAGGAACTCAGGGGGCTCGGCGTCGACCAGTTCGCGATCTACCTGCAACACGACGCCAAGGACGAGACGTTGCGGCAGTACGGCGAGCACATCATCCCGGCTCTCGCCGAACAGGTGCGCGCCAAGTCGTGACGAACGATTCCCCCGTGTGGCGCCGGGCGGCCCGCCGCAGCGCGCTGTTCGTCGTCGCCCTGTTCCTGCTGGCCTGCTTGTGGGAGCTGTGGAAGTGGATCGCCCCGGCCCCCGGAGCGATCGTTCCGCGCACCGACGACCGCTCGATGCCACACACGTGGGACATCGTCCGCCGGCTCGGCGAGCCCGAGCGGCGCGGCCTCGACGAACCGATCTGGCGCACCGTGCTCGGCTACTGCTGGAACACCGGCAAGCTGGCCCTCGGTGGGTTCCTGCTCGGGGCGGCCATCGGTGTCGCCCTGGCGGTGCTGATGGCACGCTGGCGGATCGCCGAGCGGGCACTGCTGCCGTGGGTGATCATGAGCCAGACGGTTCCCCTGATCGCGCTCGCGCCGCAGGTGATCTCGTGGTCGGGGCGAGTCGACATCGCCGGCTGGGAATGGCCGCGGTGGCTGTCGGTGTGCGTGCTCGCCGCGTTCCTGGCGTTCTTCCCGATCGCCGTCGGCACGCTGCGCGGCCTCAAGTCGGCACCGCACGCGGCGCTCGAGCTGATGGATTCGTACGCAGCGTCGTGGTCGCGCACGCTGTTCAAGCTGCGCTTCCCCTCGGCCATCCCGTACATGGTGCCGGCGTTCAAGCTGGCGGCGACGCTCTCGGTGGTCGGCGTGATCGTGTCCGAGATCTCGATCGGCCAGAGCAACGGCATCGGCCGGGCCGTGATCTCGTACCTGCAAACCGGATCGGGTGACCCGGCCAAGATCTACGCGGCGGTGTTCGGCGCAGCCCTGCTCGGCATGCTGCTGTACGGGCTGGTCGTGTTCGCTGACACCGTCGTCACCCGCAACCGACCGAAGGAATCGATGGCGTGAGTTCCGCAGCAGAGCGACCCGACGGCGGCACCGAGCCGCGCTACGCCGGGCCCGGCGGCGGGCCGAACGCGGTCGTCGTCGACCGCGTCAGCAAAGTCTTCAACCAGGCCAAGCCGAACGAGGTGGCGGCGCTCCACGACATCGAACTCACCGTCGCCAAGGGCGAGTTCGTTTCCCTGATCGGGCCGTCGGGCTGCGGTAAGTCCACGCTGCTACGGCTGATCGGCAACCTGATCGAGCCGACGTCGGGGACGGTGCTCGTCAACGGCAAGTCGGCCGCTCAGGCCCGGCTCGACCAGGAGTACGGCATGGCCTTCCAGCAGGCCGGCCTGTTCGAGTGGCGCACCGTGGCCCGCAACATCGAGCTCCCGCTCGAACTGAAGGGCTGGGACAAGGCCCGCCGACGCGAGCGCGCCGGCGAGATGCTCGCCCTGGTGAAGCTGGCCGAGTTCGCCAAGCACATGCCGTGGCAGTTGTCGGGTGGCATGCAGCAGCGCGTGGCGATCGCCCGCGCGTTGGCCGCCGACCCGCCGCTACTGCTGATGGACGAGCCGTTCGGCGCGCTCGACGAGATGACCCGCGAGCACATGCAGGCCGAGCTGTTGCGGATCCGCTCGATCACCGGCACCTCGGTCGTGTTCGTCACGCACTCGATTCCCGAGGCCGTGTACCTGTCCGACCGGGTGGTGGTGATGTCGCCCCGGCCCGGCCGGATCACCGACATCATCGACGTGCCGCTCGGCGGCAGCCGCTCCGAGGACACCCGCGAGGACACCACGTTCTACGCCAAGATCACCGAGGTCCGCGAAGCGTTGCGGCGCGTCGAGGGTCACGGCGCCCCACGCGGCGGGGTCGACGACCGGTGAGCGCGGGCCGTGTCGCCGCGGTGGTGCTGCCACCTCTGGTGCTCGGAGTGGCGGCCGTCCTCGGGTGGGAGCTGCTCGTCCAGGCGCTCGACCTCAAGCCGTACTTTCTGCCGGCGCCGTCGAGCATCGCCGACGCCTTCACCGGCAACCTCGACCGGATCTGGGGCGCCGTGCGCGTGTCGGGCACGAACGCCCTGATCGGGCTCGTCGGTGGGGTCGTGCTCGGCGTCGCCGTGAGCTTCTTGCTGATGCGCTTCGACCTGCTCAACGAGCTGGCGAACCCGCTCGCGGTGGCGCTCAACGCGGTGCCGATCGTCGTGATCGTGTCGGTCTTCCAGAACTGGTACCCGTCGACGAGCGAGATGCCGCGGCGGCTGGTGGTCGCCGTGGTCGTCTACTTCATCGTGCTCGTCAACGTGTCGAAGGGTCTCCGCGGCGTGCACGCCACGCATCTCGAACTGCTGCGCTCGCTGGCCGCCTCCCCGCGGGCGGTACTCGTCAAGGCGCGCATCCCGAACGCGATCCCGTTCTTGTTCACGGCGATCAAGATCGCCGCCCCGACGGCGGTGATCACGGCCTTCGTGGCCGAGTATTTCGGCGGCCGGCAGAACGGGCTCGGGTACTTCATCCCGAGCAACTTCGCCGGTTCGAAGAACGCCATGGCGTGGGCGTACGTGCTCGGCGCGTGCCTGCTCGGCCTGGGGTTCTACCTGGTCTCCATCCTGCTGGAGAGAGTCATCAACAAACAGTCGGGGCCGCGCCCCGGGGGAGCATGAACATGAGAACAATCACCAAGCGAGGCGTCGCCCTGGCGGCGGTGCTCGCGATCACCGCCGCGGCCTGCGGCGGCGATGACGACGACGCCGCCGACGAGCCCGCCGACACCGCCGCCCAAGCACCCGCCGACACGGAAGCCGAAGCACCCGCCGACACGGAAGCCGAGGCACCCGCCGACACGGCTGGTGAGGCCCCGGCCGACTGCGCCGAGCCGACGCCGGTCAAGCTGCAGTTGCAGTGGTTCACACAAGCCCAGTTCGCTGGCTACTTCGCGGCGATCGACCAGGGCTACTACGCCGCGCAGTGTCTCGACGTCGAGATCCTCCAGGGTGGCGTCGACATCCAGCCTCACGTGGTGCTCGCCGACGGCGGTTCTGACTTCGCGATCTCGTGGGTGTCCAAGGCGCTCGCCGGACGCGAGGCCGGGGCGGACATCACCAACATCGCCCAGGTGTTCCAGCGCTCGGGCACGCTCCAGGTGGCGTGGGCCGACTCGGGCATCGACAGCGTCGACGATTTCGCCGGCAAGAAGATCGGGAACTGGGGCTTCGGCAACGAGTACGAGATCTTCGCCGCGCTCGGCGAAGCCGGCCTCGACCCGGCCACCGACGTCGAGCTGGTCGCCCAGGACTTCGACATGAACGGCTTGCTCGACCGCGAGATCGACGCTGCCGAGGCGATGACCTACAACGAGTACGCGCAGCTGCTCGAGGCGGTCAACCCCGACACCGGCGAGCTGTACCAGCCCGAGGACTTCACCGTCATCAACTACTCCGACATCGGCGTCGGCATGCTCCAGGACGCGATCTGGGCCGACCAGAGCCGCCTCGACGAGGACCCGGCGTACAAGGACACGGCGGTGCGGTTCGTCGCCGCCTCGCTGCAGGGCTGGGCGTTCTGCAAGGACAACGTGGAGCAGTGCGCCGACATCACCACCGCGGCCGGGTCGACGCTCGGCACGAGCCACCAGCTGTGGATGATGAACGAGGTCAACAAGCTGATCTGGCCGTCGGCGCAAGGCGTCGGCTACATCATCGAGGACGAGTGGAACAAGACCGTCGAGATCAGCCGCAACACGCCGAACCTCGACGGGGCGACCGTGCTCACGGCCGACCCCACCGAGGGCGCCTTCACGAACGAGATCGTCGAGGCCGCCTGGGCCCTGCTCGGCGACGACTTCGACGGCACCGGCGACGACTACGCCCCGATCGAGGTCACCCTCGAAGAAGGCGGCATCTGACGCCTGGGTGATCCTGCCCGGCGGGATGCGCGCGAGCGCGC
>JAEZFY010000310.1 GCA_023417265.1 Actinomycetes bacterium
CGGGTGGGATCAGTGTCGATTGGCCGGGTTGGCGTCCGATCGTGGAGTCGGATTACGACAACGGTGTGTTGAAGGAGACCGATCCGGCGAAGGTGTTCAACGGGATGATCTTCGACGGTGCCGAGCCGGATGCGGCGTGGGCTGCTGGTTCGACGGTGACGTTCTCGGTGAACCCGTCGGTGTCGGTGTCGGTGTCCTATCCGCTCACGGTGCCCGATGAGTGCCTCGTCGATCGCAACACGCAGTTGACGATCGACAAGTCGGTTGCTGGTGGCACGACGTATACGGCTGGTGATCAGGTCACGTACAACCTCAACGTCGTCAACACGTCGGTTGATGCGGCGGCCGGCAACGTGGTGTTGACCGATGTGATTCCGGTGACGGAGCGGGTTGATTCGATCTCGACGTCGGCGACGGCGTTCCCGCGGTGGACGAACTGTGCGGTGGCTGGTGAGAATGCGGCCGGGTATGGCGGCACGTTGACGTGCACGTTGTTCGGTCCGCTCGCTGCGGGGGCTGCGGCACCGGCGGTGACGTTGGTGGTGACGATTGATCCGGCGACGCAGGTGTCGTCGATCACGAACATTGGTGTGGTCCAGTGGTCGTTGTTCGATGATCCGTCCGAGACGGGTGAGGCGTCGGATCCGGCGGAGATCACGGTGGTTGCTCAGGCGCCGCCGCCGCCTCCGGCGCCGTTGCCGCCGCCGCCTCCGGCGCCGTTGCCGGCGACGGGTTCGTCGCTGGTGGCCAGGGTGGTGCCGTTGGGTGCGGCGCTGATCGGGTTGGGTCTGGTGGTGTCGTTGGGCGCCCGCCGGCGCAAGCACACGACCGCCGGCTAGCAGCTCCGATCGGCACAACATCGAGCGCTCTGCCGGGGGCCCGCGACCCCCCGGCAGAGCGCTCACTGAGCGTCCGTCACCCGCCGCGCAGCCCGACGAAGCTGGCGTGGCGCACGTAGCCGTCGTTGGTGAACTCGGCGATCTCCACCGTGGCGACCAGCTCCGGGCGCAGCCACGTCGCCGTGCGGCGATAGGCGGGTGGCGGTACCGGATCGAACGGGCACTCGCGTACCGTCAAGTCGTCGAACCGCTTCCGCAACGCCGCCAGCGTCGACTGGTTGAAGCCGGTGCCGACGCCGCCCGCGAAGCGCAGCCGGTCACCGTCGGCGAGCCCTACCAGCAACGAACCGAACGTGCCCGCCCGGCCGCCCTCCCCGGCGGTGAACCCACCGATCACGACATCCACCCGGCGACGGTTCTTGACCTTGCGCCAGTTCGGCGTGCGCAGACCCGGCTGGTAGATCGAATCGACACGCTTGGCCATCACCCCCTCGAGCTCCTGCTCGGCGCTCGCCGCCAGTAGCTCGGCGCCACCGCCCACCCGATGGCCCGGCACGAGCACGTGGTCGCCGGCGTCGACCAAGTCCGTGAGCAGCCGCCGTCGATCGAGGTAGCCGAGCGCGACCGTGTCGTGGGCGTCGATCCGCAGCACATCGAACACGTACAGCACGGCCGGGCTGGCGTGGCGCTGGATCAGTCCGAACCGCGGCACCCCGTCGGCTCCCGGCACCACCAGCTCGCCGTCGAGGATCGCCGTGCCGGCGTGCACGCTCTCCGCCAGCCCAGCCAGCTCCGGGTACTGGGCGGTGACGTCACGCCCGCTCGACGATTGCACGCGCACGCGCCCATCCACCACGAACGCCAGCGTCCGATACCCGTCCCACTTGATCTCGTACGCCCAGCGGTCGTCCTCGTTCGCCGGCGGCAACGTCGCCAACGTGGCCTTCATCGGGGCGACCGGAAACTCGAGCACGCGTCGATCATTCCAGACGGCGTCAGATCGGCGCGGCCGGTACGGTCGTGACGTGACCGCTGGATCGATACTCGGCAACCGGGTGCTGCGCACCGAAGACCCACGCCTGCTCTCTGGGAGCGCGCGCTATCTCGCCGATCTGGGCGCCGAGCTCGGTCCCGATGTGCTGTATGCCCACTTCGTGCGCAGTGAGGTCGCCCACGGGCACCTCCGCTCGGTCGACGTGGCCGAGGCGGCCACGATGCCGGGCGTCGTCGCCGGGTGGACCGCAGCCGAACTCGATCTTCCCGCGCATCACGGGTTCGTGAAGGTTCACGACGACTTTGTCCGCCACCCGCTCGCCGCCGAACGCGTCCGCTTCGTCGGTGAAGCGGTCGCGGTCGTGTTCGCCACCACGCCGGCTGCGGCCGCCGACGCGGCGGCGAGCGTGTGGGCCGACATCGAGCCACTTCCCGCGATCACCGATCCTGAGCGGGCGTTCGACAACGCCGAGGTGCTGTTCCCCGGCCACGGCTCGAACATCGCCCTGAGCGACTCACCCGACGCCCCGCTCGACCTCGACGCGGTGTCCGACGTCGTCGTACGCGGACGCTACGTCAACCAGCGCGTCAACGTCGCCCCGATGGAGCCGCACTGCGTCGCCGCCGCACCCGGGCCCGACGGCCGGCTCGTCGTGTGGCCGTCGAACCAGATGCCACACCTCGTGCACGCCGCGCTCGCCGGCAACCTCGGTCTCACCCCGGCCGACCTGCACGTCATCACCCCCCAGGTCGGCGGCGGGTTCGGCGGTAAGGCCGGCACGCAAGTGGAATACACGGTCGTCGCCGCGGCGGCCCGGCGGCTCGGCCGCCCCGTGGTGTGGGTGCCCACGCGCACCGAGGAGATGCAGGCCATGCCGCACAGCCGCGGCCAAGTGCAGTACGCCGAGCTCGGCTGCCGCACCGACGGCACGTTCACCGGCTTCAAGGGCCGCCTCGTCGGCGACGCCGGGGCGTACCCCACGATCGGTGCCTACCTGCCGGGCGGCACGCGACGCATGGCGCCAGGACCGTACGCGTTACCAGCGTTCGAGTTCGACGTCGTCGTCGCCGTCACCAACACCACACCGATGGGCGCTTACCGCGGGGCCGGGCGGCCCGAGGCGACGGCGATGCTCGAACGACTCATCGACCAAGCGGCACACGAGCTCGACCTCGACCCGATCGAGCTGCGCCTACGCAACCTGCTCGGCGACGACGTGTTCCCCTACACCTCGCCGACCGGCAACGTCTACGACAGCGGCGCCTACGCGACCGCCCTGCGGCGCGCCGCCGAACTCGCCGACTACGACGCCCTGCGCTCCGACCAGGCCGCCCGCCGCGCCCGCGGCGACACCGTCCAGCTCGGCATCGGCGTCGCCAGCTACGTCGAGATCACCGCCGGTGGCAACGGCAGTGAGTACGGCCGGGTCGAGGTCGCCCCCGACGGCACGGCCACCGTCTACGCCGGCACGGCCGCCCACGGGCAAGGCCATCAGACCGCGTTCGCGATGCTCGTCAACGCCCAGACCGGTATCCCGCTCGAACGGATCACGCTCGTCGACGGCGACACCGACCGGGTGCCGCGCGGCGGCGGCACCGGCGGTTCGCGCTCGCTCCAGCTCGGCGGCTCGGCCGTCCACCAGGCCACCGAGGCGCTCGTCGAACACGCCCGCCAGCTCGCCGCAACCGTGCTCGAAGCCGACCCGGCCGACATCGTCGTCGACGCCGCCGCGGGCACGATCGGGGTCACCGGCGTGCCGGCCAGCGCGCTCACCTGGGCGGAACTGGCGAGTCGAACCGCGGACGACGGGCCGCTCGACGGCACGGCCGTATTCGACCAGGGCGGTGCCACGTTCCCGTTCGGCGCCCACATCGCCGTCGTCGAGGTCGACACGGAAACCGGTCGCACCACGCTCGTGCGTCACGTCGCCGTCGACGACTGCGGCACCGTGCTCAACCCGCTGCTCGTCGAGGGCCAACAGCACGGTGGGGTCGCCTCCGGTGCCGGTCAGGCCCTGTTCGAAGAGGTGCTGTTCCGCGACGGCAACCCCGTCACGTCGAACTTCGCCGACTACGTGCTCCCGTCGGCGGCCGACCTACCGAGCTTCGAGGTCCACACCACCGAGACACCCACGCCGCGCAACCCGCTCGGCGCCAAGGGCATCGGCGAAGCGGCGACCATCGGGTCGACCCCGGCGATCCAGAACGCGGTGATCGACGCGGTCGCCCACCTCGGTGTTCGCCACATCGACATGCCGTGCACCCCCGAGCGGATCTGGGCGGCAATCCGCACGGCTGCCAACGGCGGCGGCGACCCGTGGCGCGAGCCACCAGCCGTGTTCGCCACGCTCTCCAAGGGCGCCCCCGCCGATCAAGCCGGCGCCGACGCCGCCGACGGCATCTGACGAACCCGCGCGGCGTGCGCGCTGCTGCACTGCGGGCCGGGAGCCTCAGCGGATCGACGGCGGCGGGTCACCGACGAGAGTGCCCGGCACGCCTTGGCACGGGCAGCACGCTGGTGGTTCGGCCGTGCCAGGCACCGACTCCGGCGAGCTGGGCACCCCTCGCGACGGGCGGTGCCGGGCGCTCCCCGGTGCCGGTTCGGTCAGACGACTTGGGTGAGGCCGCCGTCGACGACGAACACGTCGCCGGTGGTGTAGCGGTTGCGGACGAGGGCCAGCACGGCTTCGGCGCAATCGTCCGGGGTGCCCGACCGGCGCACCGGGGTGATCGCCGCCACGCCGGCGTGGAGGTCGTCCCAGTCGGTGGTCCACGGCGTCTCGATCAGGCCCGGCGCGACGGCGTTGAAGCGCACCGGCCCGTGCGACTTGGCGAGCAGCACGGTCATGTGGTTCAGCGCCGCCTTGGCCATCGCGTAGGCGATCGATGAGCCGGTGGGACGTAGCCCGGCCACCGACGAGATCGTCACCACGTTCCCATCCGATGACTCGCGCAGGTGCGGGATGGCGGCCTTGGTGAGCGCCCACGTCCCCCACACGTTGACCTCGAACGTGCGCCGGAACACGTCGTCGGTGAGGGCGTCGAGATCGCGATGATCGACCCGGGTGGTCCAGCCGGCGTTGTTGACGAGCACGTCGAGCCCACCGCCCCACGCCACGGTGTCGGCCACCAGTTGGCGCGCTTGCTCGGCGTCGCTGATGTCGGCCTGGAGGTACGTCGCCTCGGCGTCGTAGGCGTCGCTCAGCCGGGCGACGACCGCTTCTCCGGCGGCCACTGACGACGACGAGTTGACCACCACCTTGGCGCCCAACTCGGCGAACCGTTCGGCGACCCGCTCGCCGATACCCGACGACGATCCGGTGACGAGCACGACCTTCCCCGCGAACTCCATGCCGGCACCCTAGAACGCCGGCCCGCACGCGCCCGGAGCGCACGCCGGCCGCGCGGCAGGCGTGGGCTCCGAGGACGCGTCAGCTGTTACGCGGGCACGGGCTCGCCCGGCACCCCCACCGCTACCGACTCGGGCCCGGCCACCGTGGCGCGGGCCGGGAGGAAGCGGCTGGCGACGACGGCACCGAGCAGGGCGACCCCGGCGGCGACGAGCGTGCCCGCCCGGAGGCCGGACAAGAACGCCTCGGCGACCTGGTCGAGGTACGCCTGCGCCGCACCGGGTCCGGCTTGCTCGGCGACCCGCTCGGCGACGATCCGGGCGGCGCCGACCGATTCGCGGGTCACCGCCTGGGCCTCGGGCGGGAGTTGCCCGAGCACGTTCCCCGGTTCGCCGGTGGCCCGGTCGAGCGAGCCGACGTAGAGCGAGCTGAACACGCTCCCGATGATCGCCACGCCGAGCGTGCCGCCGAGCTCGCGGGTCGTGTCGTTGACGGCCGACCCGATCCCGGCCTTCTCGCGGGGGAGCGACCCCATGATCGACTCGGTGGCCGGAGCGGTCGTGAATCCGAGCCCGACACCGATCAGCACCATCTGCCCGACGATCTCGAGGTAGGCCGTGCTCGCGTCGACGCGCCAGGCGATCCATGCGAACGCGGCGGCCAGCACCATCAAGCCGGTGCGCACCACCCGCGTCGTGCCGGCCCGCTGCACCAGCCGCGGGGCGACGATCGACGCGGCGGCGATCGTCACCGCGACCGGCAGTGTGCGCACGCCCGCCTCGAGCGGCGTGTAACCGCGGATCAACTGGAAGTACTGGGCGATCAGGAACACGAACCCGAACAGGGCGAAGAAGGCCGACGTGATCGCCACGCTGGCGGCCGAGAACCGCCGGTTGGCGAAGATCTCAACCGGGAGGAGCGGATCTTGGCGGGCCAGCTCGACCGCCACGAAGGCCGCTATCAAGCCCGCCGCGACCGCGAAGCCGGCCAGCGTGGTCGGCGATGCCCACCCCCACTCAGGGGCTTCGATAATGGTGAACACGAGCGCACCGATCGATGCGATCGACAGGAGGAACCCAGGCGCGTCGAATCGGCGTGCGTCGGCCTCTCGCGACTCGGGGATCAGTCGCACGGCGGCGATCAACACGGCGATGACGACCGGCACGTTGACGAAGAACACCGAACCCCACCAGAAGTGCTCGAGCAGCCAACCCCCGGTGATCGGCCCGAAGGCGACCGCAGTGCCGCTCACCGCGCTCCACACACCGATCGCCTTGGCCCGTTCGCGGGCGTCCGTGAAGGCGTTGGTGATGATCGCCAAGGTGGCCGGGAAGATCATCGCCGCGCCGATGCCCATCAAGGCCCGCCCGGCGATCAGGCCTTGGGCCGAGTCTGCCGAGCCGGCCAGCGCCGACGTCACACCGAACACGACGAGGCCAGCGAGCAGCATCCGCTTGCGACCGAACCGAACGCCGAGCCCACCGGCGGCAAGCAGCAATCCGGTGAACACGAGCAGGTAGGCGTCGACGATCCACTGCAGCTGCCGGTTCGTCGCCCCGAGGTCGCGGGCCAGCGACGGCAGGGCGACGTTGACGATCGTCCCGTCGAGGACGGTGACGAACACGGCCAGTGAGGCGACGCCGAGGATCGCCCAGCGGCGCGGGTGCCCCTGCGGGGCAGGAACGGTGGCGCTCATCGGCGCCCCCGGCGGGCGTCGCGGCGGCCACGCCGGGCGAGATGGAGGTGGCGCGAGAGCCGTGGCGTGCGGCGGTCGGCGTGCAGGTCGAGTGCGTTGTAGGTGATGCTCATCGGAGGGTTCCTTTCGCTGTCAACAACTTGACAGCGGTAAGTTGACGTTGACAAGTTGGCACTGTACGGATCGATCTAGACAGTGTCAAGCGCGTTCCCTCGAGGCCCGATACAGTGGGCGTGATGAAGCGGGGCGATCGATGAACGCGGCCGAGGCCCGGCGCTACCACCACGGCGACCTGCCGAACGCGCTCCGTCAAGCGGCCCGCGACGTGATTGCCGAACGCGGTCTCGGCGACTTCTCACTGCGCGAGGTCGCCCGCCGGGCGGGCGTGTCGCACACCGCCCCGGCGCACCACTTCGGCGACGTCGAAGGTCTCCTGACGTCGCTCGCCACCGATGGCTTCCGCACCCTGAGCGAAGCGATGGAGCAGGCCCTCGCGGGCATCGACGATCCGGTCGAGCGACTCGTGGTGATGGGGCAGACCTACGTGGAGTTCGCCGGCGCCCGGCCCGCCGACTGCGACGTGATGTTCCGGGTCGACGTCGTCGACCCCGACGACCCACACCTCGCCGAGGCGGGGCTGCGCGCCCACGCGATTCTCGAGGACACCGTCCGTGAGCTGATCGAGTCCGAGCAGCTCGCCGCCGAAGTGCCGGTCGTGACGTCGCTGTGCTGGGCGATGGTGCAGGGCCTCGTGGTGCTCGGGCCGAAGCTCGACGTCGCGTGTGAGGTGCGCGGTGAACCGCTCCAGCCGCGGGCCGAGCTGGTGCGCACCTTCACGCAGTACCTCGTCGACGGCCTGCGCACGCGGCACCGCTAAGCGGAGACCGCGGTCAAGCGGGCAACGGCCGAGTTGTACGCAATCCTCGCTCAGCAGACGCCACCGGCCGACGCCACCTGACCGCGCGACACTGGGGTATGCCCGAACCGCGGCGGCTCACGATCGGCGAGGTGGCGGCGCGCGCCGGTGTCGCCACGTCGGCCCTGCGTTTCTACGAAGACGCCGGCTTGATCCGGTCCGAGCGCAACAGCTCCGGGCATCGGGTGTACGCGGCCGACGTGTTGCGCCGGGTCAGCTTCGTGCGGATCGCCCAGCGCGTCGGCCTCTCGCTCGGCGACATCCGCACCGCCCTCGCCGAACTCCCGGAGGGCCGCACCCCCACCGCCAGCGACTGGGCGCGCCTCGCCAGCGAGTGGCGGCCCCGGCTCGACGAACAGATCGGTGTGCTCACGCGCCTGCGCGATTCGCTCGACGGGTGCATCGGCTGCGGCTGCCTCTCGCTGAGCGTGTGTCGCATCTGGAACCCCGACGACGCCGCTGCGCAACTCGGCACCGGGCCGCGCTACATCCTCGACGATGCTCGGCCTACCGAGGTGAACGCCGAGGTGGAAGCGCACCGGGAACCCTGAGGCCGGGGGTCCGCCGCCGGCCAGGTCGGCTGTCCAGGTCGCCCGCCAACGGGCTCCGATGTCGAGCACGGCGTCACACCCGGCGGGCAGTTCCTCGCCCGTCGCCAGTGCCAACAGCACCGTGGCCGGCCCGCTGGCGGCGTGGCCCGGTGAGGAGAGGATCGCCCGGCCGGTCGCAGCGTTGGCTGCCAGTCGCTGGCAGAGTGTCGTGACCACGCGCTCGGCCGCCGGGCCGCGGACCGCCACCACCATCGTGGGCCGGGCGGCCAGGTCGGCCAACACGGGCATGTCCCGATGGAGCTCGGCCCGGGCGACCCGCGCGGCGGTGACGTGCGAGGCAACGTCGGCACCGATCGGGAGCGGCAGGTACACATCGCCGCGACCGAGTTCGACCACCCACGGCGACCGCGAGTGCGCCAGGTAGGCCGCCCGCTCGACGGCGGCGAGCACCCCGAGGCGGTCGGCGTGGTGCGGCGCGGGCGGGGGGCGCTCGCCGAGCGAGAGGCGACTGTCGCCGAGCTCGACGACGGCACCGCGCCGCACGGGTCCACCGCCATGCTGGCGCCCGTCG
>JAEZFY010000026.1 GCA_023417265.1 Actinomycetes bacterium
CCGGCAACCGCAACGGCGGGCCGATTCGCGTGATCGACGTCGACACGGGAGCGGTGTACGACCTCGATCAGCTCGCCGAGTTGTCGGCGCCGCGCCTGTACACGGGCACGCTGCGCGCCGATCCGGAAGGCGCCACGTTGGCCGTCGCCGACGCAGCCAGCTTCCAGACGATCGTGGTCGCCGGGCTCGGCGCCACCGGCGACCCGGTGGTCGAGAACTACGCCGCCCAGCCGTTGGCCGTCGGCCAGGGCCTGCTGGCCACCACACAGGTAGTGGGCCGCCGGGCCGACGTCAGCGTGCACCGCCTGGGCGCGGCGCCATCGGCACCGGTCGCGATGGGCATTCCTGCCGGGGGCACAATTGCCGAGGGGCGGCTGCTCGCCGTCACCACCGACGGCGCGGTGGTCGCCGTTCGCGTCGGCGACCGTCAGCCGCGACAGCTGACGCAGCTCGAGTTGCCGCCCGACGCGGTCGTCAGCGCGGCCTACCCCGCCGCCGCGGGGACCCGCTTGGTCGTCCACGCGGGCACGTACCTCGCCGTGCTCGACACCGACGGCAAGCTGCTCTTCGAGCTCGACGCCCCGGCCGCCGCGTCGGCGTTTCCGATCGCCACCGCCGCTCCCGGTTCGCCGATGCCCAGCAACCAGCCGCAATCGTCGAGCCCCGACAGCACCCCCGACACCGCCGCCAGCACCGCCCGGGACGTGCCCCCGACCAGCAGCCCGAGCGGACCCCGCGCCACCCCCGCCGCGACTCCGGCGGCCGCGCCCGGCACGACACCGGCGACGACGCCCGCGGCGGGCACCCCGGTCGAACCCGCCGCCCCACTCGTGCCCGCCTGGGACTGGACCTGCCTGCCAGTCGCGGTCGGAACCGCCGAGGCGGCCTTGATCGCGCTCGCCGATGGCAGCCGGATGGCCGACCTCGACGGGATCGTGGTCACCGACACGTCGGCCGATGGATGCGTCGTGCTCGGTACCGCCGGCGACCGCACGGTCGTCGCCGGGGCCGCCGGCCGCGCCGAGTTGGGAACGTCGCGGGCGGCGCGCCTGAGCCCCGACGGCGCGTTGGTCGTCCGCCGCGACGACAACCGGGTCACGCAGTTGATCGCGCTCGACGACGAGCTCCAGCCCGGCCGGCCGATCGACGTGTCGGCGGCGATGCCGGGACCGGCCTACTCGGTCGCCTTCGTCGAGCGGTGAGCCGCCTCGCCCGCGGGCGGCCCGTCGCCCTGGGTGCCCTGGTGTCGGCGCTGACCGTGGCCGGTTGCGCGCCCGACCACCCGAGCGCGGTGGTCGGGGTCCGCGCCGACGGGTGCGGCGCGACGGCCGCCGAAGGCTCGGGAGCAATGATCGCCGACGGCACGGTGCTCACTGCGGCACACACCGTGGCCGGGGCCACCACGGTCCACATCGTCAGCTCCCACGGGAGCGAGACGGCCGTGGTCGTCGGTCTCGACCCCACCAACGACCTCGCCCTTCTGCGCGTGCGCGATCGCGGCATCCCCGTGCTGCCGGCGGCGTCCGAGCGGCCACCACCGGGCAGCCCGGCCACCGTGTACGCATGGCGCAACGGGACCGTCCGGCGCGTCGACGTCACCATCGTCCGGCCGATCGTGATCAGCACCACCGACCTGTACGCGGAAGCGCACACCGAGCGGCCCGGCTACCAGCTCGCCGGAACGATCCTGCCGGGCGACTCGGGCGCCGCAGTGCTCGTCGGCGGGCACCTGGTGGGAGTGGTGTGGGCGCGCAGCAGCGCCACCCCCGGGCGCGCTTACGCGATCGACGTCGCCGCGCTGGCGCCCGACCCCGGCGCCGACCTGGCCCGCTGCGCCGCCACCCCAGCCGGTGAACCGGGACCGGCCCCGCCCTGATCGTTTCGTAGGCTCATCGCATGACGCTGCTCGACGCGACCCCCGGCCCTGCCGAGGCGGGCGGGGTGCCCACTCGCACCGTGAACGGCGTGTGCCATCACGACTGCCCCGACTCGTGTGGCTGGACGGTCACCGTCGAGGACCGCCCGACCGGCCCCGTGGCGGTGAAGTTGCGCGGCAACCCCGACCACCCCTACAGCCTCGGTGAGTTGTGCCCCAAGGTCAACCGGATCCTCGACCGGGTCCACTCCCCCGACCGGCTGCTGCACCCGCTCCGCCGGGTCGGCCCGAAGGGCTCGGGCGAGTTCGCGCCGGTGACGTGGGAGGCGGCGATGGCCGACATCGGTGCGCGCCTCACCGGCATCGTCGCCGAGCACGGCGGCGAGGCGATCCTCCCCTACAGCTCGGCGGGCAACCAGAGCCTGCTCGCGCTCGCCGGCATCAGCGCCCGCCTGTTCAACGTGCTCGGGGCGAGCCGGCTCGAGGCCGCGCTCTGCGGACCGACGGTCGGGGCCGGCGTGGCGATGACGAACGGCACCGGACTGTGCGCCAACCCCGCCGACCTCGCCCACTCCCGGCTGATCCTGATCTGGGGGAGCAACACCAAGCTCACCAACCGCCATCTGTGGCCCACGATCGAGGCGGCCCGGGCGAATGGCGCCCGACTCGTCGTCATCGACCCGCTGCGCACCGTCACCGCTGACGACGCCGACTGGTTCATCCAACCGTTCCCCGGCACCGACGTCGCCCTGATGCTGGCGATGATGCACGTGATCATCCGCGACGACCGCTACGACGCGGAGTACGTCGCCGCCCACACGTCCGGGTTCGACGAGCTCGCTGCCCACGTGGCCACCGCCACGCCGCAGTGGGCCGAGCAGCACACCGGCGTGGCCGCCGCCGACATCGAACGCCTCGCCCACGAATACGCCACCACCCGCCCGGCGGCGATCCGCACGCTGATCGGTGCCGAGCACCACGAGCAGGGCGCCATGCTGTACCGCACGATGGCGTGCCTGCCGGCACTCACCGGAGCGTGGCGCGACCTCGGCGGGGGTCTGTTTCGCAGCGTCGGTTCGTGGCAGGACGAGCTCGTCGACTGGGACGCGCTGACGCGCCCCGACCTGCGCGCCGGGCGGGTGCCGCGCACGCTCAACATGAGCCGGCTCGGCGACGTGCTCCTCGCCAGCGACCCACCGGTGCGCGCGCTCGTGCTGTGGGGTGCCAACCCGATGGTGTCGGTGCCGAACGCCGATGCGATCGCCCGCGGGCTCGCCCGCGACGACCTGTTCACCGTCGTCCACGAGCAGTTCCTCACCGACACCGCCCGCTACGCCGACTACATCCTTCCGGCCGCCACCCACATCGAAGCGGTCGACGTCACCCCGGCGTGGGGGCACCTGTGGCTGGGCTGGAACGAGCCGGCGACACCGCCGCCCGGCGAGGCGGTCAGCAACCCCGAGTTCTTCCGCCGCCTCGCCCGGGCGATGGGGCTCACCGATGCGTGCCTGTTCGACGACGAGATGACCCTGCTCGAGGCCGCGCTCCCGAAGGTCGACCTCGCCGCCCTGCGCCGCGACGGGTGGGTCCGGGTGCCGTTCCCCGAATCGGGCACGCCGTGGGCGGCCGGCGGGTTCCCCACCGCCTCGGGCCGCGCCGAGTTCGCCTCGCCGGTGCTCGAACAGATGGGGTTGCCGCGCCTGCCGACCTACGTGGCCGCCGCCGAAGGCCGCGGAACCGCGCTCGCCGAGCGCTACCCCCTCCAGCTGATGACACCCAAGCAGCACCAGCGCTTCCTCAACTCGAGCTACTCCCAACTCCCCCGCCACGCCGGCCCCGAGGGTGGCCCGTTCGTCGAGCTCGCCGCCACCGACGCCTCCAGCCGGGGGCTCGCCGACGGCGACGTCGCCCGCGTGTTCAACGACCGCGGCGCGCTCGACCTGCCCGTGCGGATCAGCGCGCGCGTGCGTCCCGGCGTGGTGTCGATCCCGTGGGGCTGGTGGCGCCACCAACACGCCGATGGCACCGGCGCCAACTCGCTCACCAACGACACCCTCAGCACGTGGGGGGGCGGCGTCGCCTTCTTCGACACGCTGGTCGAGGTCGAGCGCGCCTGATCGGCGCGGCGGTGCCGCCGGATGGTCACGGCGTGACCGTCTCCGTGATGCACCGTTGGCTGAACATGCTGTTGTAGGCGAACACTTCGGCCCGATAGCTACCCGACGCGGGCACGTCTTGGAATGTCGTGTAACGGTCGGCCGGCCCGGCGTTGAGCGCCCCGTAGTACGCGTCGTTCCTGAAGAGCTGGGCCTGATACGCGGTGATCGCCGCGGACCCGCTGCTCACCGGGGTGCCCCACGAGACGTTGGCGTCCCATTGGATCGTTCCACCCTGGGTGGGGTACGCGTCGAGGCTGAGCGCGCACGGCGAGGGCATCGCCGGCCCTCCGACCGTCGCCGTTGCCGAGGCCGGATTTCCCACCTGGTGCGCATTGCGAGCGCGCACCAAGACGCAGTACACCTGGCCGATGTTCAAGCCGGCGAACACCACCGAGGCTGCCGCCGTCGAGACCTCGGTGACGAACGCCCCGCTGCAGCCCGATCGAAGCTGGGCGTAGTACCCCGCGATCGTTGCTCCGCCGTCATCGGCCGGCGGCTGCCACTGCGCCGTGAGGGACGAGGTTCCTGGCACGATCGTGAGGCCCAGCGGTTGGCTGGGGCGGTCGGGAGTGCCCGGCGTGACGCCGATCGACCCTGACGGCGTTCCCCACCCCACCGGGGAGTGCGCGGTGACCCGGTAGAAGTTCACGACGGCCGGATCGAGGTACTCATCGGTGTACGTCGTCGATGTCGTCGTCGCCAGTTCCTGCCACAGGGAGGTGGCGCCCACCGATCGCTCCACGCGGTAGGCGTCAACCTCCGAGCCCCCGTCGTCGAGCGGAGCTGTCCACGAGAGCGTGACACTCCCTGGCCCGGGCGTCCCGGTGAGCCCATCCGGGGCGCCCGGAGCCTCCACCCCCGGGGCCGAGGTCGTGGTGGTCGTCGTCGTGGTCGTGGTACTCGTCGGCGCGATCGCGTTCGGCTCGGCGACGAAACCGCGGCGGGTGTCGACGAGCCGTGCCGCGCCTGTGCTCGCGGCAGGCGTCAACTGGCCGGCCAGGAGGTAACCGGCCTGGTCGAGCACCATCTGTACGGTCGCGTGATTCGAGTTGTCGACGCAGATCATGCCGTCCGGTCCGATCTCGGCAAACGCCACGTTCGGGTCGACCGAGCCGGGGGCGAAGTTCCAGTTCGAGACGGCACTCGTGCCGAGCGCGTTGTTGGACGGCGCATCGGACGCGCGCACCGCCATGAATCCCGCTCCCGCGGCCGCGACCGGGGTGCCGTTGACCACCGCCACGTCGCCCGGCGCACCGACGGCCCGCGCACACACCGCCGCCCCCGGCGCCACCGAGGTCACCCCGATCCCGCCGGCCACGAGCCCGCGCCGTGTGTCCATCACACGGGTTGCCCCGCTCGCCGTGGCGGGGACAAAGGCGTCCGCCGGCAGCGAACCCATCTGGTCGACCACCAGGTGGATCGACGCGTGCGGCGAGTTGTCGACGCAGATCTGACCATCGCCGCCGATCTCCGAGAAGGCCAGGTTGGGGTCGACGCTGCCGACCGAGAAGTTGGCGTTCGACACGGCCGCCGGGCCGAGTGAGTTGTTCGACGGTGCGTCCACGGCGCGGACTGCGGCGAACCCGGGCCCCGTCGCCTCGACCGGCGTGATGTTGACGACGGCGATCCGGCGGGGCGCGCCGACCGCCACGGCGCAGACGCTCCCCCCGGGCGCGACAGGTGGGCCCACACGGGTGTCGATCAGGCGTGTGGCGCCGGTGCTCGCGGCCGGCTCGTAGGCCGACGCCGGCATCACCCCCATCTGGTCGGCGACCAGGTGGATCGACGCGTGCGGTGAGTTGTCGAAGCACACCCGGCGGTCGCCGCCGATCGTCGCCAACGCCACGTTCGGGTCTACCGATCCCGGCCGGAAGTTGACGTTCGACACGGCTCGCGCGCCAAGCGAGTTGTTCGACGGCGCATCCGATGAACGGACCGCCCCGAACCCCGGGCCGCTCGCCTCGACCGGCGTCAGGTTGAGCACGGCGATGTCACCCGGTTCACCGACCGCGCCCGGGCACACCGACGCTCCCGGTGCCAACGGGATGCCGGTCGGCTGGGATGCGACAGCGGGCGCGATCACCAGCGCGCTCGACGCGAGGACGGCGACCGCGGCGACGCTCCACAGCGCCTTCACCGCAACGCCTCCGATGCCAGGGCCCACCGCGCAGTGCTCATGCCGCCGACGATGCGCCGGGCGGCCCTCCCCGCGCATCGGGAGAAACCCTACGAAATGGCGCGCATCCCTCCGGGTCGTGCGCCGGTGACGGGGTGGCGAACGGGGGGCGAATCGGGGCGACAGCGACGATCCGGCGTCGTACAGTCGTGGCGTGTCCGCTGGTGTGGTCGGACGGGACGCCGAGCTGGCGCTCCTCCGTGATGCGCTCGCGGCGCGCCCCGACCGGCTCAACGCGGTGGTGGTCGAGGGCCGGGCCGGTATCGGCAAGACCACGCTGTTGCGCTCGCTCTACGACCAACACGGCGGGTCCCGGCTCGCCGCCCGCCCGGTCGCCGCCGAAGCCGAGCTCACCTTCGCCGTGCTCGGCGACCTACTCGGCCAAGCCCCGGCGGAGGCCCTCAGTGGACTACCGACTCCCCAGCAGTTGGCGCTGGATGCCGCGTTGCTGCGTTCCGGAGACGGCAGCGCGCCGAACGGGCGGGTGCTTGGTACCGCGGTCCGTACCGTGCTGTCGCGGCTGGCAGCAGCTGACGGTCCCTTGTTGCTCGTGATCGACGACATCCAGTGGGCCGACCAGGCGTCGTGTACGGCGCTCGGGTTCGCCCTGCGCCGACTCGAGGACCACCCGCTGCACGTCGTGCTCGCCGAACGCACCGACACCATCGCCCACGATCCGCTCGGCCTCGAACGGGCGCTCGCCGAGCAGCCGCGGCACCTGCGCCTTGGCCCACTCAGCCTGAGCGCCCTCTTCCACGTCATCCGCGAGCGCACCGGCGTGGCGCTGGCGCGTCCGACGCTGGCCCGGGTGACCGACGAGAGCGGCGGCAACCCGCTGTACGCCCTCGAGCTCGCCCGGGCCCTGACCGAACAGGGTGCCTCGGCGCGGCCAGGCGAGCCGCTGCCCGTCAGCGACAGCTTGGAGGGCTTGATCGAATCGCGGCTAGCGAGCACTCCCGGCGACTGGGCCGACGTGCTGCTCGCCCTGGCACTCTCGACGGCAGCGACCACCGAGGAACTCGAGCGCGCCGTACCCGGCGCGACGCAGGTGCTCGCCGACGCCCACGCCGCCGGCCTGATCGAGCGACGCGGTGATCGGATCCGGTTCGCCCACCCACTCTTCGCGGCGGTGGTCGCCGAACGGGCCGACCCGGCCATGCGGCGTGCGATGCAACGCACCCTGGCTGCCGTCACGAGCGAACCAGAACGCCGTGCGCGCCACCTTGCGCTTGCCGCCACCGGGCCCGACGAGTCGATCGCCACCGCACTCACCGAGGCCGCCGCCGCGGCAGCTCGCCGTGGTGCCTGGGCAGCGGCCGCCGAGCTGATCGAACTGGCCGAGCGGGCGACCCCTGACGAGCTCCCAGACGCTGGCCACGAACGCGCCTTGCGACGCGGCGAATATCTGGCGCGGGCAGGCGACACCCACGGTGCCCACGAGGTCTTCGCCGAGCTGCTCGACCACCGCGTCACCGGCGAGTTCCGCGCTCGGGCACTCGAGCTACAGGCCCGATTGGGGTATCCGAGCACCGTTGGGGAGGGCCCGTCGATCGCCCTGTGCGACGAGGCGCTGGGGCTCACCACCGACGCCGCGCTGCATGCCCGCACTCTGGCCACCCGCGCCGCGCTCGTCAGCTACGTCGACCTCCATCAGGCCGTCGCCGATGCGCGGCGCGCGCTCGTGCTGCTCGACGCGATGCCGTCACCCGACCCATACGTCTACGTCACGGCCGTCATGGCACTCACCGGCTCGTTGTTCGAGCTCGGCGAGCCACCACCGAGCGAAATTGTCGAACGCGCGCTCGAACTCGAGCGCACGCACCCCAACCCGGATGTCGGAGACCGGCTCGGCCCAGCACTCGGTTCGCAGCTGAAGTACGCCGGGCGGCTGGACGAGGCCCGTCCGCTCCTCCTCGACGGCCACCGGGCAGCGGTCGAAGAAGGCGACGACGGTTCGCTGCCGTACGCCGTGAGCCATCTCCCCCAGCTCGAGCTCTGGGCCGGGCGCGCCGACGTCGCCGAACGGTGGGCCTCCGAGCACCTCGCCCTCGCCGAGCACAACGGGCAGGAGTCGCAACGAATCAGCGCGCTCTACAACCTCGCCCAAGTGCACACACACCAGGGTCGGTACGCCGAGGCTGAATCCGATCTCGACGCGGCCGACGCCCTCGCCGCCACCTCCGACACATCGTGGAACCACGGCCCGTTGGCCGGCGCGCGCGGCTATCTGCACCTGGTGCGCGGCGAACTCGAGCCGGCGATCGATCAGCTGCGCCGCTCCGCCGGTGTGTTCGCCGGCACGGGTGCCCGACGACCGCGTCGTGGCGACCACGACCTCGCCGAGGCGCTCGCCCGTGACGGTCGGCTCGACGACGCCCGCGAGGTGATCGACCGGCTCGAAGCTGCTGCCCGGCGGACCGACCATCACGACCTGCTCGGCGGGGCGCTCGCCTGCCGGGCACTGGTCGCCGCCAGTGAACAGCACCTCGACCAGTCGCTCGATGCGGCGGAGGCCGCGATCACCGTCCTCGCACGCGGCCAAGAGCCGTTGGCCATGGGACGTGCACTGCTCGTGCTCGGACAGGTCCGACGCCGCCGCGGCGAGCGGCGCATGGCGCTCGAGGCCCTGCACGAGGCACAGCGAATCTTCGATGCGATCGGCGCCGTCCCGTGGTCGGCGCACGTCGCCACCGAGCGCGCCCGCATCCCCGTGCGCCAACGTTCCGGACCAGGCCTGACCGAGGGTGAGCACCGCGTCGCGATGGCCGCCGCGCGGGGGTTGACGAACCACGCGATCGCTACCGAACTGTTCATGAGCGTGAAGACGGTCGAGGCCAATCTGACCCGCGCCTACGCCAAGCTCGGGGTCCGCTCACGCGCCGAACTCGCCACCCTCATGGCGACGACTCGGCCCCCTACCGAGTGACCGGCGCGGCAGCGGATTGCCAACTCGTAGGGTTTCTCCCGATGCGGGCAGCGGCTGCCGCCTCGTACGTTCGGCGGCATGGTCGCGGCCCGGGCATACATGGTCGAGCGCTATTGGCCCGGCGTTTCGGCCGGTGAGTTCCAGGCCGCGACCGACCGGGTGAGGGCGAGCGTGGGTGCGCTAGCCGGACGGGGGCTCGAGATCACCTTCCTGCACTCCACCTTTGTGCCGACCGACGAGGCCGCCCAATGGGTGATCCGGGCGGCGACCGCGGAACTGGTCGCCGATGCGTGCGCGGCGGCCGGCTTGGCGTACCACCGTCTCTTGCCTGCCGTCGACTCCGGACCGATGCGATAGCGCAACCGGCCCGGGTGATGGCTGACAAGTAGCCTGCTTCGCGTGGCAGGCGAGCTGATCTATGCGTATCGCATGATGCGCTTGCCGCTGCTCGATGCCGGCGGAGCGGCGATCGGCAGCATCGCCGACCTCGTCGTCGTACCCGGCGCGATCGGACAGCGTCCGCGGATCGTCGGCATGGTGGCCACCAGCCAGCGCCGGCGGATCTTCGTCAACGCCGCCAGCATCTCCGAACTCGACGGCAACGGGGCCCGCCTGCGCAGCTGGGCGATCGACCTGCACCCGTTCAAGGTGCGTCCTGGCGAGACGCTCGTCGGTGAGGCGATCATCGACAAGCGCCTCGCCAGCGGCGAACGGATCAGCGACGTCGGCCTGCTCGAGGCGAGCGACGGGCGCAGCCGCTGGTGGGAGATCGACAAGGTCCGGTTGGCGTCGCGTGGCGGCGTGGGGCGGCGCACCACCTACCGGCTCGTCGACTGGACCTCGGTGCCGAACCTCGTCGACGCGCCCACCGGCATGGCCGCCGAAGCCGCCCGCCTGCGCGACATGCACCCGACCGACGTCGCCCACATCGTGCGCTCGATGCCGCTCGCCCAGCGCCGGCAGCTTGCCGAGCAGATGGACGACGAACGCCTCGCGGCGGTGCTCGAAGAGCTTCCCGAAGCTGAGCAGCTGCGCCTCATCGAGGGCCTCGACCCGGAGCGCCTGCTCGACGTGCTCGACGAGATGGAGTACGACGACCTCGCCGACCTGCTCGGTGAGATGCCGCAACACCAGCGCACCGCCCTGCTGGCGGCGATGGACGAAGAAGAAGCCGAGGTGCTCACCCGGCTGCTGTCGTACGAGGAGGGCACGGCCGGCGGAATGATGACGCCCGAGGTGATCATCCTCGCCCCGACGGCGACCGTCGCCGAAGCACTCGCCCATCTCCGCGACCCCGACTGGACGCCGAGCATCGCCAGCCAGGTGTTCGTCACGCAGGCGCCGTACAAACCGCCCACCGGCTCGTACCTCGGCCCGGTGTTCTTCCAGCGGCTGCTGCGCGAGCCGCCGTCGATGGAGCTGCGCCACTGCATCGCCGCCGACACCCCGACGCTGCGGCCCGAGGCTTCCGACCGGGCGGTGTTCGAGGAGTTCGCCTCGTACGACCTGCTCGCGATCGCGGTCGTCGATGAGAGCGGGCACTTCCTCGGCGCGGTCAGCGTCGACGACGTCGTCGACCGCATGCTCGGCACCGGCTGGCGTCTGCGCCACCGCCGCCAGGACCGCGCCGCGCCGAGCGGGATCGCCACGTGAAGCGCCGCACCGAGCTCACCGCGCCACGCCAGCGACGCCTCGACGTGGCCTACGACAGCGAGTTCTTCGGGCACTTCGCCGAGGGCATCGCCAGCTTCCTCGGCACTGCCCGGTATCTCGTATACCAGTCGGTGTTCATCGCCGTGTGGCTGATCCACAACGCGTTCGCCCCCGATCGGTTCGTGTTCGACCCGTGGTCGCGCGGGTTCACGTTGTTGACGCTGATCTTGTCGTTGCAGGCGTCGTACGCGGCGCCGCTGATCCTGCTCGCCCAGAACCGCCAGGAACGCCGCGACCGCGTGCAGTCGGAGAACGACCGTCAGGTCGCCGAACGCACGCAGAACGACACCGAGTTCCTGGCCCGCGAGATCGCCGGCGTGCGCTTGGCGCTCGCTGACGTCGCCACCAACGCCGAGCTGCGCGACCAGATCGACGACCTCGCCCAGGCGATCGCGCGGCTCAGCGACCAGGTCGAGCAGTTGGCCACTCGCACGCCGTAGCGGTCAGGTGGGGATGCCGGTGAACTCCTGGAGGCGCACCCCGAACGTCTCGACGCGGTGGAGCAGGTCGAGCGTGGGCAGTTCGGCGGCACCCGGGACCACCAGCCCGGTGGGCAGTTCGGCGTCGAGGATCTGGGTCGCGAACGCGGCGGCGCACGCCGCCGCCCCGGTGCCGACCAGTTCGGCGATGCCCCCGATCAGGCACGCCCGCCCGCCCGCCGGGTCGGCGCCACGAACTTCGACGCGGAGCGCGCCGATCCCGCCCTCTTGATGCGGTGAGCGCAGCATCGGCAGGCGCGCGGTGAGCCGGTCGCGGCGGG
>JAEZFY010000084.1 GCA_023417265.1 Actinomycetes bacterium
CCCCCGGACACCGCCTGCCATGACGACGATCGAGTCCGAACTCCGCCCCATCCCGCGCACGCCCTTGTGGCGGAACGGGCGCGTCTTGCGCGTCGTCGCCCAGCTGGCGGCCGTGGTGGTCGTCGGCGCGGTCGTCTACCGGCTGTACGACAACCTCACCACCAACCTCGGTCGGGTCGGTATCTCGACCGACTTCGGGGTGCTCGGCAAGCCGGCCAACTTCGCCATCCGCGACGACCCCGGGTTCGACATCCAGGACCCGCTGTTCCCGAACATGATGTGGATCGGGGTCAAGAACACGCTGATCTCGGCGTTCGTCGGCATCGCCCTGGCGGTCGTGCTCGGCACGCTCGTCGGCATCGGGCGGCTCTCGACGAACTGGCTCGTTCAGAAGATCTGCACGGTGTACGTCGAGACGCTGCGCAACATCCCGCCGCTCGTCATCATCATCTTCTTCGGGTTCGCCGTGTTCACGTACGGGCCGTTCCCGATCTTCAACCCGCGCAACCCGCCCTGGCAGGTGAAGCTGCCGGGCACCGACGACAACCTCCTGATCCTGTCGAACGAGCGCTGGGGGTTCCCCTCGGCGATGAAGGACGGCAACGTCGGCACGTTCTGGATCCTCGTGCTGGTCGCCGCGATCGCAGCCGTGCTCGTGTGGCGGTGGCGCACCCGCGTCAACGTGCGCACCGGCGCACCGCACCACCGGGTGGCCCTGTCGACCGCCACGCTGCTCGGCTTGGCGCTGGTCGCCTTCCTGGCCCTCGGCATCCCCTATCGCATGTCGTGGCCGGCGGTCTCCGACAGCGGGCGCACGATCGTCGGCGGGTTCGGCACCAACTCGGGCTACCTGTCGGTCACCGTGGCACTCGGCCTGTACCACGCCAGCCACGTCGCCGAGATCGTCCGCGGCTCGATCCTCGCGGTCCCCCGCGGCCAGTCGGAAGCCGCCAACGCACTCGCCCTGTCGGGCTTCCAGCGCTACCGGTTCGTGGTGCTTCCGCAGGCCGCCAAGATCGCCGCGCCGCCGATCATCAGCCAGTTCCTGAGCCTCACCAAGAACACCTCGCTGGCCACCGTGGTCGCCTATCCCGAGATCGCCTCGCTGACCGCCAGCGCGATCGCCAACGGATTCCCGGCCGTGCAGATGCTCGTGCTCCTGATGGGCCTGTACCTCACGATCTCGTTGTCGTGGTCGCTGCTGTTGAACCTCGTGAGCCGGCGCTTCAAGGAGGTCGGCCGGTGACGGTGGGCACCGACTCAGGTCTGCCTCCGGAACTCGCGGGCAGCGAGCTGGAGCGGGCACTCGCCGCCCGGCCGCGGCGCAGTACCGATCGGTCCCCGCTCGCGTGGGCCCGCCGCAACCTGTTCAACTCGGCACTCAACACCGTGATCACGATCGTGCTCGCGCCGATCGTGCTGTTCCTGCTCTACCGCTTCGCCCGGTTCGTGCTCGTCACCGGCCGCTGGGAGGCGGTGCGCACGAACCTCGAGTTGTTCATGGTGTCGCAGTACCCGCGCGGCGAACGCTGGCGCCTGATCGCCCAGGTGATCCTGATGGCTGCAGCGATCGGCATGGCGGTCGGCCTCAACGGGCGGCGGGCGAGCATCGTCGCCACGCAGACGGGCCAAGCGTTGCCGTCGCGTTCGTGGCGCACGTACGCCGCGTCGTACTGGTCGCTCGCCCTCTTCGTCGCCGTGCTGTTGGTGTTCTGCCGCACGGCTGGGCCGTTCCTGCTCGTCGCTGCCAGCGTCGCCGCCGGCGTGGTCGGCTACGCACTCACACGCCGGCTGCCGGCGGGGGCGATCGCGTACGGGTGGACCGTCGCCGCACTGGTTGCCGTGGCGAGCTTCCAGGTCCTGTCGGGCACGGGCGGATGGTCGTGGTTCTTCACCACGCTGGCGCTGATCCCGGCCGTGTCGGCGCTGGCCCGCACCGTGCCGCCGGTCGCCCAGCTGCCGTTGGTGGGGGTCGGCGTCGCGGTCGGCGTGGTGACGCTCGTGTTCCGCTGGGGTCCGGTCGGCTGGGTCGCTGCGCTCGTGGCCGTGTATCTCGTGGTGGCGGCCGTGCGTGGCGACCGGATCGACGCTGCCCGCACCGGCTTGCTGTTGGCCGGCGCCGGGGTGGCCTACCTCGTCAGCGACGCGATCGGGCACACCGGTGTCGACTGGACGAACTGGGGCGGCCTGCACCTCACCGTGGTGGTGGCCGCCACGGCGACGATGTTGGCCCTCCCGCTCGGCATCCTGCTGGCCCTCGGCCGGCGCTCGAAGCTGCCGGCGATCCGTGTGATGTCGGTGCTCTACATCGAGTTCTTCCGCGGGGTGCCGCTGATCTCGTTGCTGTTGGCGTCGGCGTTCTTCTTCACGTTCTTCCTCGACCCGGGCTCGGACACCAAGCTCAGCACGATGACACGGGCCACCGTGGCGATCACGCTGTTCTCGGCGGCGTACGTGGCCGAGGTCGTGCGCGGCGGGCTGGCCGCGGTGGCGAAGGGCCAGATCGAGGCAGGTCAGGCGCTCGGGTTGTCACCGGCCAAGCTGAACCGCTTGATCGTGTTGCCGCAGGCGTTGCGGGCGGTGATCCCGGCGATGGTCGGGCAGTTCATCTCGCTGCTCAAGGACACCTCGCTGCTCGGCATCATCGCCATCAACGAGTTCCTCGGCGTGCGCGGCCTCGTGCACGGCCAGAACGAGTTCCGTGGCGTGGCGATCGCCGAGGTGCTCGTGTTCATCGCCTTCGGTTACTGGGCGCTCACGTACACGATGTCGCGCGAGAGCCAGCGCCTCGAGCGCCGGCTCGGGGTGGGCCACCGCTAGGCCCGAGGGCCGATCCATGGGAGGTAGACGATGACGGACTCGATCAAGGCCGCGGCCATCAATGCCGACGCGACGCAGATCGCGACCAGCGAGGTGATGATCGAGCTCGTCGACGTCGACAAGTTCTTCGGCGACTTCCAGGCCCTCAAGAACGTCAACATGCGGGTTGGCAAGCAGGAGGTCGTGGTCGTCATCGGGCCGTCGGGGTCGGGTAAGTCGACGCTGATCCGCTGCATCAACCGACTCGAGCACCACGATCACGGGCGCATCATCGTCGACGGCATCGAGCTCACGGACGACGTCCGCAACGTCGCCGAGATCCGCCGCGAAACCGGCATGGTGTTCCAGTCGTTCAACCTGTTCCCGCACCTCACCGTGCTCGACAACATCACGCTCGCCCCGCGGCAGGTCCGCAAGCTGCCCAAGGCCGAAGCCGAAGCTACGGCGATGGCGTTGCTCGAACGGGTCAAGATCCCCCAGCAGGCACGCAAGTATCCGGGGCAGCTGTCGGGTGGCCAGCAACAGCGCGTGGCCATCGCCCGGGCGCTGGCGATGCGGCCCAAGGTCGTGCTGTTCGACGAACCGACGTCGGCGCTCGACCCGGAAATGGTCAAGGAGGTGCTCGACACGATGAAGGACCTCGCCGCCGACGGGATGACGATGATCGTCGTCACCCACGAGATGGGCTTCGCCCGTGAAGTGGCCGACCGGGTCGTGTTCATGGCCGACGGCGAGATCGTCGAGGTCGGCACGCCCGAGCACTTCTTCACCAACCCGCAAGAAGCGCGCACCAAGCTGTTCTTGTCGCAAATCCTCTGAGCCGACGACGCGGCCGCCGGCTGGCGGCGTGACAACATGAGCGCATGATGCTCGTCGTCACCTTGCTGGTCGCGTTGCTCGGCGTCGCCTTGGTGGCGGCCGGCGTGGTGCTCCTGGTCAGGCGCCGCCGCGGGCCCGGTGCGGCGCTGGCGGTGCTCGGTGTCGCGGCCTTGATCGCGGTGCCGTTCACGTACGCCGCGCTCAACGACGCCCCCGACGAACTCGACGAGGACGACCTCAGCGCCGCGCTCGGTACGACCACCACGATCGCCGCTGCTCCGGCGACCGACGCCGGCCGCGACACCGGCGCGGCGACCACGCCGGC
>JAEZFY010000174.1 GCA_023417265.1 Actinomycetes bacterium
GCGCGCGTCTCGCCGGCCGCGCGCAACACTCGTGCGGCGGCGGCGAGGCCGGCGTCGGCGTCCCACCCGGATCGCCGGCCGAGTGCGCCGACCGCCTCGACGAGCTCGGGGAGCCAGTGGTCGGACGGCTCGCCCATCCGCACCAGCTCGCCGAGCGCGAGCGCGTACCCAGCGGGGTCTTCGGCGGCTGCCGGAATCGCCGCGCCGAGCGCCAGTTCGCAGCGCACGGCGGTGATCCGTTCGGCGTGGAGCGCCCACACGTCGGGGAGCACGAGTCGGCTCGCCCGCTCGGTGACGGTCAGCCAGCCGCGCGCCACGTGGGCGGCTGGCGGCCACCCGCCGGGCAATGCGCCCGGAAGGCGTGCGGCGGACGTGTGCGGGAGCGCGATCCGAGCCGATGCGGCATGCCCGATGGGCAGCACGAACGCCCCTGGCGGCAAGTTGATGCCTTCGATCGGCACCTCGGCGATCGGTCGTTCGGTCAACACGTCGCGGTGCGAGAACGCCACCGCGATCGGGAGCGCCGACTCGTTGGTGACCTCGACCAGCGTGAGCCCGCCGTGGTCGGGCACCGACCACACGCGCTGGACCGCGTCGCCTTGCGGCACGCGCACGCGCGTCTCGGTGACGGCCGTGCCCTCCACCCGCGTCTGGCGCACGGTGGTTTCGTCGGCGGGGACGTGCCAGCGGTCGTCGGCGGCCACCCACCACTCGAGTGGCTGCCCGCCGTCCCACGGCTGCACTGCGCCCCACGGCGTCACCGAGGCGCGCCACGGCTGGCCGGTCGTCCCTGTCGTGATCACGCCCGTGGAGTGAACCGCCTCGGCGGCGTTTGCGGGCGCCCGCGGGACGCTCCGATCGGTTCAGATCTCGGGGCGGCTGGCCCGCGTCATCAGCCGCGCCAGCGCGGTGCGGGCGTCGGTCGTGCCGGCACACACCGCCGCGACCTGTTCGACGATCGGCATCTCCACTCCGTGGCGGTTGGCGAGGGCGAGCACGCTGGGCGAGCTCTTGACCCCTTCGGCGACCATGTTCATGGCGTCGACGATGTCGCCGATCGAACGGCCCTCGCCGAGCGCCCGACCCACCGAGGTGTTACGGCTGCGCCCGGACGCACACGTGGCGACCAGGTCGCCGAGCCCGGCCAGCCCACCGAACGTGAGCGGGTTGGCACCCATCGCCACGCCGAGCCGGGCCATCTCGGCGAGCCCGCGGGTGATCACGGTGGCCTTGCTGTTGTCGCCGAAGCCCATCCCGTCGCACATCCCGGCGGCGATCGCGATCACGTTCTTGACGACGCCGCCAAGTTCGCACCCGACGACGTCGGGGTTCGTGTAGATGCGCAGCGTCGGTCGCGTCAACAGCGCCTGCAGTTCGCTCGCCACGGCCGCGTCCGAGCAGGCGACGACGCTCGCCGCCGGCTGCCCGGCGAGGATCTCCGACGCCAAGTTGGGTCCGGTCAGTACTCCCGCCGGGTGGCCCGGCAGCTCGGCGGCGATCACCTCGGTCATGCGCATCTGCGTGCCGAGTTCGAGACCCTTGGCGAGGCTCACCACCGGGACACCGGGGCGCAGGTGCGGGGCGGCCGCCGCGGCGATTTCGCGGAACCCTTGCGACGGCACCGCCATCAGCACGACGTCGGCGTCGCCGACGGCTGCGGCCAGGTCGGCCGTGGCGTGCAGCGCCGCGGGCAGCGTGAATCCGGGAAGGTAGGCGGTGTTGGTGCGGGAACGCTCGATCTCGTCGACCAACGCCGGCCGCCGTGCCCACAGCACGGTGTCGGCCGAGTCGGCGGCCAGGCTGGCCACCGTGCTCCCCCACGAACCCGCCCCGACGACCGTCAGACGGGGCATCCGGCGAGCGTAACCTCAGCGCTGTGATCCCCTCGAACGGTGCCGGCTCGGCCGACCCGGGTGCCGCCACTGCGGTGCTGATGCCCGTCAAGGCCTTCTCGGTCGCCAAGGCGCGATTGCGTGGGCACCTCAGCGCCGACGCGCGCGCCCGGCTCGCCCGCTGGACCGCCGACCGTGTGCTCGCCGCGGCGAGCCCGTTGCCGGTGTTCGTCGCCTGCGATGACGACGAGGTCGCCGAGTGGGCGCGCGCCCACGGTGCCGCGGTGGCCTGGGGCCCCGGGCTGGGCTTGAACGGAGCGATCGATGCGGCCGTCACCGAGGTCGCTGCGGCCGGGTTCACCCGGGTGACGATCACGCATGCCGACCTGCCCGACCCGCGCGGCTTGGCGAGCCTCGGGCGCGGCGCCGCGGTGACGATCGTTCCCGATCGGCATGGCGACGGCACGAACGTGCTCAGTCGGCCGGTCGCCGTCCACGTACCGGCTCAGTACGGCCCGGGCAGCTTCGCCCGCCACCTCGCCGCGGCGTTGGCCACCGGCGCCCCGGTGACCGTCCGCCACGACCCGTTCCTGTCGGTCGACATCGACACCGCGGCCGATCTAGCGCATCCCACCGTCGCCCGCTTGCTGCCGGCCGCGCTCGGCCACGTGTGCGCGTGATGGCAGCCAACGAACCCGGGCAACCCGATCCGGGCCTCCCCGCCGGGATCGCCGGGCACACGGCCGACCTGCCCGTACCGGCCGTCGCCCTGGCGGTCGGCGCGCATCCCGACGATGTCGAGTTCGGCGCCGGGGCGACGCTCGCCAAGTGGGCCGCCGCGGGCTGCCTCGTGCACCACCTCGTGCTGACCGATGGCTCGAAGGGCACGTGGGACCCGCACGCCGACGTCGCCGCGCTCGCCGCCCGGCGCCAGGACGAGCAGCGCGAGGCGGCCCGCCGGCTGGCGGGCGAGCAGGCCGGCAAGGTGGTGTTCCTCGGGCGCGTCGACGGCGAACTCGACAGCGATCGGGCCACGCGTGGCGAGGTCGCGCGCGTGATCCGCGCCCTGCGGCCCGACGTCGTGCTCGGGCACGATCCGTGGAAGCGTTACCGACTGCATCCGGATCACCGCCACGCCGGACTGCTCGTGTGCGAAGCGATCGTGGCGGCCCGCGATCCGCACTTCTTCGGCGAGCACGGGCTCGCCCACCACCGCCCGCAGCACCTCCTGCTCTGGGAAGCCGACGCCCCCGACCACGTCGAATCGGCGGGCTCGGTGGCGGTCGCCGCCAAGCTGGCGGCGCTCGAAGCCCACGCCAGCCAGTTCGAGTCGACCATGCACGCCCGCGACGACGCCGAGCTCGCCGCCTTCCGGGAACGCGTCCGCGCCCGCCTCGCCGGGCTCGGGCGCCCCTACGGGTTGGCCGCCGGGGAAGTGTTCAAGCGCATCAGCGATCTCTGACCGCGCGGTCCGCCGGTCATGCCGCCGAAAACGTCGACGGGCGGGGCC
>JAEZFY010000201.1 GCA_023417265.1 Actinomycetes bacterium
ACGCCGCCCGCCTGGTGGCGGTCGCCGCCCGCCTGGCGCGGGCGCACCGCACCTGGCAGCGACCGGCGATCACCGACCCAGCGCGCACGCCCGAAACCGGGCTCGCCGTGTACGGGCGCTGCGGCCAGGGGTGCTTCCGCTGCCACGACACGATCGAGGCCGTGACGGTCGGTCGCGCCGGCCGCATGCTGTATTGGTGCCCGGGTTGCCAGACGCGACTCGACCGCCGCCCAGCGCCGGCGCGGCCGATGGATCCGCACCCGGCGGCGGCGAAGTACCTCGCCGAGCTGCGCCGCCGCCCCGACTGAGTTCGCGCCGCCGGATCAGTCGGTCGAGATCGCCTCGAGCACGTCCATCCGACTGGCCTTGAACGCCGGGTAGGTGGCTGCGACCACGGCCGCCAGCACGGCGAACACGAGGGCGATGATGAGAATCGGCCACGGGAACGTGAGCTGGCTGATGACGTTGTCGGGCACCGCCAGCGTGAGCGCGGTGCCCATGCCGATACCGACCACGGCGCCGACGACGATGCCGAACACGGCGACGATGACGGCCTCCCAGCGCACCGACCGGCGCAGCTGACGGCGCCCCATGCCGACCGCCCGCAGCAGGCCGATCTCGCGAGTCCGTTCGAACACGGCGAGGGCGAGCGTGACCGCGATCCCGAAGAACGACATCAAGATCGCGAATCCGAGCAGGGCCGTGATGACCACGAGGAGCTGATCGATCTGGGCCGAGATCTCCTCGCGGAACTCGGCGTTGCTCTGCAGTTCGGCTTGCGGGAACTGCTCGAGTGCGGCCTCGATGGCCGGCGTGCCGACCCCGGGCTCGACGCCGTCGGCGAGCTGGGCGAGCACGAGCTGGTCGGCGACGGCCTGGGTACTGACCGCCTCGAACTGCTCGAGCGAGATGTAGAAGTTGCCGAACGTGTTGTCGGCGAACAGCCCGGCGATCGTGAGCGTGCCGGTGACGCTGTTCTGGTAGGTGACGTCGAGCGAGTCACCGACCGCGAGCCCGCGGTCGTCGGCCCACTCGTCGAAGACCATCACCGAATCGGGTCCGGCGAGGGCTTCGAAGCTGCCGTCGGTGACGTCCGGGTCGAGCAGCGCGGCGAACGTGTCCGGGTCGACCGCGCCGATCGCCATCTGGTCGCCCGAGGCGGTTTCGGTGGCGAAGATCCCGCGCACCGGCGACACCGCGCCGAGCTCGGGGAGCCCGGCGAGGGTGTCGGCGACGTCGCCGGGCAGCAGTGCCATCCCGCCCGAGCCGGTGACGATGTAGTCGGCCTGCACCGAGTTCTCGAGCACGGCCGTGAAGCTGTCGCGCAGCGAGTACGCGAACACCGCGGCGGCCGAGATCAGGGCCGTGCCGATCATCAGCGCAGTGGCCGTGCGGGCGGTGCGCTGCGGGTTGCGGCTGGCGTTGTCGCGGGCGATCCGGCCGGCGACCGGGAAGAGACGCTTGATCGGGGCACCGATCGCCCGGCTCACCGGGTAGGCGACGGTGGCCGAGAGGCTGGCGATCCCGAGGAACGTCAGCACGGCCCCGCCACCGCCGAACAGGATCAACCCGCGCGTGCCGCCGGGGCGAGCGAACAGGCCGATCAGGAACGCGGCCAAACCGACGCTGGTAAGGATCGCCCCGCCGAGCAGGCGCCGGCTCGTGGACAGCGCTGCGTACCCGAGTTCGGGTCGCATCGCCGCCACCGGAGGGATCCGGGCGGCCCGCCGGGCGGGCACGATCACCGATAGCAGGACGGTGCCGAGCCCGACGATCAGCGACACGATCACCGTGCGCGTCAGCAGGCGCAGGGCGATGTCGGGGAATCCGGCGCCGGCGGCGTTGAAGATCGCCACCAGCCCCGACGCCACGAGCAACCCACCGAAGATCCCGGCGAGCGTGCCGAGCGCAGCGACGACTGCGGCTTCGAGCACGATCAGCGCGCGCACTTGGCGCGTGTTCGCCCCGACCGCCCGCAGCAACGCCATCTCGCGCAGGCGCTGACCGATCGTGATGCCGAAGATGTTGTTGATGATGAACGCCGAGACGAACGAGGTGATCACGGCGAACACCAAGAGGCCGGTGCCGAAGGCGTCGATGATCGTGCCGATCGCATCCTTGCTCTCCTCGGCCAGCTCGGCCGACGTGATCACTTCGCCGACCGGTGGCAGCACCGCCTCGATCGCGGCCTGGGTGGCGGCAAGGTCGGCTCCCGGCTCGACGACGATGTCGACAGTGTCGACGAAACCTGCCGCGCCGAGGATGTCGGCGGCGTACGCCGGGTCGAAGGCCACCAGCTGGGCGCCGCCGATGCCCGACCCGTCGGGCATGCCGACGATGCCGGCGAGCTGGAACTCGCGCAGCCCGCTCGACAAGATCACGGGCACCGTGTCGCCGACCTGGTAGTCGGCGTGGTCGGCAGTCTTCTCCTCGAGGGCGACCTGGTCGGGGCCCTGCGGAACGGCACCCTGGAGCAGGCGCGGCAGGTTGGGCAGGTCCTTGCGCGGCTCGTACCAAGCGATGCCGAACTGGGGTGCCCCGGACGACGCCAGCGGTTCACCGTCGGCGTCGATGATCTGGGCGAAGCGGCTCCAGTTGGGGTCGGCGAACTGCACGCCGGGCACCGCCGCGACGGGGTCGACGACGTCGGCCGGCAACGGGTCCCGGACGGCACCGTCGACGATGTCGGCGCCCTGGAGGCGGGCCCGGACCTGGAGGTCGACGCCTGCGCTGAGGTCGTCGAAGAGCTCGTTGAACGTGGCTCGCATCGAGTCGGCGAGCACGAACGAACCGGACACGAACGACACGCCGAAGGCGATCGCCAGGGCGATGAACACGTTGCGGCCCCAGCGGGCGCGCAACGACTTGCGAGCGAGGGTGGCGATCATCCGTGGCCGATCTGCTTCATCTGGTCGATGATCGTGTCGGCGGTCGGGTTGCTGAGATCGGCGACGACGCGACCGTCGGCGAGGAACACCACCCGGTCGGCGTAGGCGGCGGCGTACGGGTCGTGGGTGACCATCACGATCGTCTGCCCGAACTCGTCGACGGCGGCGCGCATGAACTGCAAGATCTCGCTCCCCGAATTCGAGTCGAGATTGCCGGTCGGTTCGTCGGCGAAGATGATCTCGGGCTTGCTGGCCAGGGCGCGCCCGACGGCGACGCGTTGCTGCTGGCCGCCGGACAGCTCGCTCGGACGATGCTTGAGGCGCTCGCGCAACCCGACCGTGTCGATCACGCGGTCGAGCCACGTCTGGTCGGGCTTGTCGCCACCGAGCATGATCGGCAGCACCATGTTCTCGCGAGCGGTCAGGGTGGGGATCAGGTTGAACGCCTGGAACACGAACCTGACCTTGGTGCGGCGCAACTCGGTGAGCTGCTTGTCGCTGAGCGACGCCAGGTCGGTGTCGCCGATGTAGACCGCGCCCGACGTCAGCGAGTCGAGCCCGGCGAGGCAGTGCAGCAGGGTCGACTTGCCCGAGCCCGACGGGCCCATGATGGCCGTGAACTGCCCGGGCTCGGCGGCGAACGTCACCCCGGCGAGGGCGTCGACGGCGGCGTCCCCCTTGCCGTAGCGCTTGGCGGCGTCGACGGCGCGGGCCGCCGCGCGGGTGGGTGCGTCAGGGGTCGGCTCGGCGAGCGTCATGGCCTACGTTCTACTCGGCGCAGTGCGCCGTCCCCACCGACGTTCGATATTCGCCGACGCGTCGACGCCGCAGCTGACAGTCTGTTCGGTCGCGCTCCGGGGCGACACACCAACTCACCCATCTGCGCACGTGGAGGCCCCCGACATGTCCGATCAGCCACCGTTCCAGCCGCCGTCCGAGCCGCCGTACAACCCGCGGTTCGATCCGCCCACCGGCCAGCCGGCGAGCCCGGCCACCGAAGCGGTGGCCGTGTCCCCGATCGCACCGAAGTCGAACCCGTGGAAGCCGGCCGCGCTCGGTTTCGCCGCGGCGGCCGTGCTCGGCGGCGGCATCGTCGGCGTGCTCGCCCTCACCGGCGGCGACGACGAACCCCGCCCGGCCGTCGCCCAGGCGGGCACGGTCGTGCCGGGCGTGCAGGAGCAGATCGACGCTGCCAATCAGCAGCTCGACGACGTGCTCGCCTCGATCCCACCGGTGCCGTCGATGCCGGGCATCCCCGACGTTGCCGTACCTCCCACGACGCCCGGCAACGAGGACACGTCTGCCGGCGACAGCGACGTCACGATCTCGATCCCCGACGCCGCCGAGCTGGGCGCCATCACGGAGTGCCTCGGCATGGCTGACCTGCTCGGTGAACTCGACCTCGGCGCGCTGGATCTCGGTGAGCTCGGTCAGTTGCCGATGGGGTCGCTGCCGAACTTCTCCGAGATGTCACCCGACGAACTCGCCGAGCTCGACGTCGCCGAGCTGCTCGAGCTGATGTTCGGTGAGATGAGCGCCGACCTACCCGGCGGCACGCTGCCGTTCGACATGAGCATCCTCGAAGACCTCGACCTCGGCGAACTCGGCGAGGCCGGCACGCTGACGCCCGAGCAACTCCAAGAGCTGATCGAGTCGCAACTCGCCGAGCTCGGCCCGTTGCCGAGCATGCCGACGATGCCGGGCATGCCGCCGATGCCGTCGATGCCGGCCGTGCCAGGCATGCCGATGCTTGACCCCGCCCAGGTCGAGCAGTGCTTCGCCGAGGTGATGCCGCCCGGCTGACCGGGCCCGAGCCGCGGCGAGGGCCCCGGGCGATGTGCCCGGGGCCCTCGATCGTTCAGCCGTGCGGCGCGTCGCTCAGGACGGCTGCGCCACCACGCGCAGGTACGGCTTGAGTTCCTTCCATCCGCCGGGGAACAGCTGCTTGGCCTCGTCGTTCGAGACGGCCGGAACGATGATGCAGTCGTCGCCGCTCGTCCAGTTCACCGGCGTCGCCACCTTGTAGCCGGCGGTGAGCTGCAACGAGTCGATCACGCGGAGGATCTCGTCGAAGTTGCGACCGGTCGAGGCCGGGTACGTGATCGTGAGCTTGACCTTCTTGTCCGGACCGATCACGAACACCGAGCGCACGGTCGCCGTGTCGCTCGCCTCCGGATGGATCATGTCGTAGAGGTCGGCCACCTTGCGGTCGGGGTCGCCGATCATCGGGAAGTTGACCGGCGTGCCCTGCGTCTCGGCGATGTCCTTCTCCCACTCGACGTGGCTGTC
>JAEZFY010000214.1 GCA_023417265.1 Actinomycetes bacterium
GCTCAGGGCTCGGCGCGCTCACCGCCGGGCTGCGCGTCGGGTTCCTCGCCCTGCCGCTGGCGACCGGCACGCTCGCCGGGACCCGGCTCGACGTCGGCCCGGCGATCGCGATCGTCGTGCTCGTGTCGGGGGCGCTGTTCGCCGCGGCGGACGCGCTGGCGACCCGGCTGGCCGACGCCTGACGGGCCGAGGGCTGCGGCCTACTCCAGTTCGAGCAGACCGCCGGACTCGAGCGTGCCGACCTGGCGGTACACGTCGAGCTTGTTGCGGCTGTCGGTGATGTCGAGGTTGCGCATCGTCAACTGGCCGATCCGGTCGAGCGGCCCGAACGCCTGATCTTCGACGCGCTCCATCGACAAGCGTTCCGGCTCGTACGTGAACACGCCGGCGGTGTCGACCGTGTCGACGATCGAGTAGTCGTCGCCGCGGCGCAGCCGGACCGTCACCTCGCCGGTGACCGCCGCCCCGACCCAGCGCAACAGCGGCTCGCGCAGCATCAACGCCTGCGGGTCGAACCAGCGACCTTCGTAGAGCAGACGCCCGAGGCGGCGGCCCATCGTGGCGTAGTTCTCGATCGTGTTCTCGTTGTGGATCGCCGTGACCAGGCGCTCGTAGGCGATCTGCAGCAACGCCAGCGCGGGGCCCTCATAGATGCCGCGCGACTTGGCCTCGATGATCCGGTTCTCGATCTGGTCGCTCATGCCGAGCCCGTGGCGGCCACCGATCGCATTGGCTTCCATCACCAGCGCGACGTGATCGCTGAAGGTCGCCCCGTTGATCGCCACCGGCCAGCCTTCCTCGAACCGCACCGTCACGTCCTCGGTGGCAATCTCGACCGCGGGGTCCCACGCGGCGACACCCATGATCGGCTCGACGATCTCGATCGACGTGGCGAGCTCCTCGAGCGCCTTGGCTTCGTGGGTGGCGCCCCAGATGTTGGCGTCGGTGGAGTACGCCTTCTCCTTCGATGCCCGGTACGGAAGGTTGCGCTGGGTGAGGAACTCGCTCATCCCGGCCCGGCCACCGAGCTCGTCGACGAACGTCGGGTCGAGCCACGGTTTGTAGATCCGCAGATTCGGGTTCACCATCAGGCCGTAGCGATAGAAGCGCTCGATGTCGTTGCCCTTGTACGTGGAGCCGTCGCCCCACACGTCGACGCCGTCCTCCTTCATCGCCCGCACCAGCAGCGTGCCGGTGACGGCCCGCCCGAGCGGCGTCGTGTTGTAGTACGTGCGCCCGGCGGTGCGGATGTGGAAGGCACCGCACTGCAGGGCCATCAAGCCTTCGCGCACGAGCTCGGCCCGGCAGTCGACCAGCCGGGCCTCCTCGGCGCCGTACTCCTTGGCGCGCACCGGCACGCTGCTCAGGTCGGGCTCGTCGTACTGGCCGAGGTCGGCTGTGTAGGCGTACGGGATCGCCCCGCGCTCACGCATCCAGGCCACCGCCGCCGACGTGTCGAGCCCGCCCGAGAAGGCGATTCCTACGCGCTCACCGACCGGCAACGACATCAACACCTTCGACATGGCGCGTGACGCTACCGCTCTGCCGCAGACGTCAGCCGGGGCGCTCGCCGGGGCTCGCCCGGTACGTACCGGAGAGCGCGGCCAACGACACGATGAGGCCTGCTGCGGCGATCGCCAGCTCCACCCAGCCGAGGTTGCTGCGGTGGTCGAGATCGCCGAGGCCGTAGGCCGCGAACACGAGCGCCGCGGCGACCCCGCCCCACGCCAACCAGCGGGCGTTGGCGAGCACCGCGCAGATCAAGGCCACCGGGCCGAGGAACGGGGCCAGACGCACCGCCGGCGAGGTGGGCGAGGCGCGCGTGCCGAGCCACCAGGTCGGCTGACCGAGCTGCACGGCGACACTCCACACCGCTGACCACGACAACACCACGGCCACCCACGCGACGACCATGACGACACGCCACACCCCGGTCATGTAGCCCGCTCGCGGCGCCGGCCGGTGGTGCCCGTGCCCGGGGGCATCAGCGGTGGCGGCGACGGGGTGGGGGAGGGCCACGGCGCACCAGCCTACGGAGACGTCCGGCGAACCCGCTGGCAGGCCGTTACCCTGAAACGGATGGGCGCCGCTCCCTTCACGAAGCTGTCCGTCTTCTACCCGATGTGGAACGAGGAGGCCTACATCGAGCGGGCGCTCGAGTTCGGCGGCCGGGCCTGCCGAGGGCTGATCGAGCGGGGTGACATCGGCGACTACGAGCTGATCGTCATCGACGACGCGTCCACCGACCGGACCCCCGAGATCGCCGACAAGCTGGCCGCCGACGACCCCCACATCCGAGTGATCCACCACCCCAAGAACCGCAAGCTCGGTGGGGCGATGAAGACCGGGTTCGCGGCCGCCACCGGCGATCTCGTGCTGTACACCGACGCCGACCTGCCGTTCGACATGAGCGAACTGCCACGGGCCGTGCGGCTGCTGCGCGAGTACGAGGCCGACATCGTGTCGGCGTACCGCTTCGACCGCACCGGCGAAGGGTCGCTGCGCTCGATCTACACGTGGGCCTACAACGGGCTGATCAAAGCCCTGTTCGGCGTCAAGGTACGCGACATCAACTTCGCCTTCAAGCTGTGCCGCACGAAGATCTTCGACGACATCGAGCTCAAGAGCGAAGGCTCGTTCATCGACGCCGAGCTGATCATCCGGGCCAGCCGGATGGGGTACACGATCATGCAGATGGGCGTCGACTACTTCCCCCGCACGCGGGGTGAGTCGACGCTCAGCTCACCCGGCGTGATCGTCACGATCCTGCGTGAGATGTGGACCTTGCGGGGCGACCTGCAACAGATCGAGAAGGTCCACTGACACCTTGCCGGTCGGTGCGCTGCGGGCCACGCTCGGGGACGGCAGCGGTAGACTCGGCGCCGACCGGTGGGTCGGCGGGCACGGGAACCGCCGGTCTCGCCGGGAACGAATCGACGTCCCGTGAACGAACGCCCGCGCACCCCCCGCAACCAGGCCACCCGCCGCACCCCGAGCACCGGCAGTGACTCTTATACACAAATGACGCTGC
>JAEZFY010000223.1 GCA_023417265.1 Actinomycetes bacterium
ATCGGCACCGCGGATCGCGAACGTCCACGTAGATCGGCACGAAGCGACACGGGTTGGCACAGGTCGTCACAACAGGACGTCGTTCGGGACGTGGAGGCCGGAGGTTCAAATCCTCTCACCCCGACCACGAAATGCCTGGTCACGGCACTTGCGAGAGCAAGCCGGGCCAGGCGTTCGGCGTTTTCGTCGAGGTCTCCTACTCGCTGGAGACGCCCGGGCGAATCCGATGATTGCCCGGGCACTGGCTCGACTCAGCGGACATGATGCCGGTTTGCGATGGGCGGTGCGCTGGCCGGGGCCATGGCCGTGCGTCGCCTTGCCCGGTCGGCGATTTCGGCGGTCAGCTGGCTGGCGTGTCGGCGCGGTCGCCGGTCGGTTCGTCGGCGGTGTCGGGGCTGTGCTCAATTTCGCTGTCGTCGAGCACGTTGGGGGCGTCCTTTGGCTGCACCGGGTCGACGACGGTCTGCGCGAAGCCCTCGGTGTACGTGTCGCCGGCGGCGACCGCGGTGGCGGCCCGACGCAGGCGCAGGGCGTCGAGCGGCTTGACGAGCCACCCCTCGGCACCCGAACGGCGGGCGAGGTGTACGTCGGCGTAGCGGTCGAGCAGCATCAGCACCGGCACGTGGGGGAGCACGCCCGCCGACTCGTCATGGCGCAGGTCCATCGTGACCGCCATCCCGCCCATCGACCCGATCTGCAGGTCGAGCACCGCCAGGTCGGGCAGGTTGGCCGTGGCGGTCTTCGACACGACGCGCCCCTCGCGGCACACCGTGAACGACGTGTCGGGCCCGCCGAGCGCGGCCGTGACCTCGTCGACGATCCAATCCGCGTCGGTGGCAAGCAGGATGTGCACGCTGCGATGGTACCTACGCCGGTTCAGCGGCCGAACATCGCCGCCGCCAGGGCGTCGAGCGTGGCCGAGCCGTGGACGTCGGTGGCCAAGCGGGGGACCTCGACGATCGGCGGGCGCCCGGGCCGCGTGAGCGGCTCGATCGCAGCCCGCTCGGCCTGTGCTCGGGCGGCGAGGTCGGCGAGGTTGCTCCACAACGCGCGCGCGCTGGCGTCCGACGCTTCCGGCAGTTCGGCGGGCGAGGCGCCGAAGCGCGGCAGGACGCGGTTGACGATCGTGGCGGCGACGGCGAAGTCGCGAGCGCTGAGCTGGTCGGCGAACCACGCTGCTTCGGCGACCGCGTCGGGTCGCGGGGAGGCCACGAGCACGAACCGAGTGATGTCGGCGTGGAGCAGCCCGGTCACCGCCTCGGCGCGCTCGCGGAACCCCTGCTCCATGCCGGCGAAGGCCTGGAAGAAGGCGACCGTGTCGGCGAGCACGTCGCCCCCGACGACCTTGCCGACCGCCTTCAACAGCGGCTGGGTGGCCACACCGACGACGCGCAGGCTCGCCCGGGTCGGGAGCATCATTATGCGGAACAGCGGGTGGTTCAGGAATCGCGTCAGCACACCGGGCGCTTCGAGGAATTCGAGGGCGTGCCGCGACGGCGGTGTGTCGACGACGACGAGGTCGAAGCGCGGGTCGCCGTGAAGCTCGTACAACGCTTCCGATGCCATGTATTCCTGCGTGCCGCCGAGCGCCCCGGCAATGTTGCCGAAGAACGGGTTGGCGACGATCCGGTCGGCTTGCTCGGCGCTGCCGGCATGGTGCCGGACGACGCGTTCGAACATCGCCGGGGTGTCGAGCATCGTCGCCCACAGCGCGCCCGTCGCCCCGGCGACCTCGATCGGTTGCGGCTCGCCGGTCAGGCCGCCCGGTAGCCCGAGCGCGTCGGCGAGCCTACGCGCCGGATCGATCGTGACCACCACGACCTGGCGCCCCCGCCGGGCGGCCTCGCGTCCGAGCACGGCCGCGACGGTCGTCTTGCCGACGCCGCCCGACCCGCAGCACACGATCACGCCGGCCTCGTCGACGAGCGTGCTGACCGATGCGTGCGTCATGCGACCTCGCCGGCGAGTGCGGCGATCGCGTCGGGGTCGAGCGCGCCGACGTCGGGCAGCACCATGATCGGCAGGGCCATCGCTGCGTCGAGCCGGGCGAGCTGGGCGGCCTGGCTCGCCCGCCGCTGGGTGCGATAGCGCGCCGCCGCCCGGGCCGCGGCCACCTGGCCGCCCGGGCCGTCGAGCTCGACGGTGTCAGGGTCGGGGAGCGCCGGCCCGGTGTCGACGGCGTTGACGACCACCGCGGCGAGCTGTACGCCGGCGCGGTCCTCGACCAGGTCGGACGTCTCGATCAGCTCGTCGACGGGCGTGTGCTCGGCGAGCGTGACGAGCACGACCCGGCAGCGGGCCGGGTCGGTCAACATCGCCGTGACGTCGGCGGCCTGGCTGTGCACCGGCCCGCTGCGCATCGTGGCCAACAGCCCGGCCGGCGAGGTCAGGAGCGTCACCGCATGCCCGGCGGCAGGGCCATCGACGAGGATCAGGTCGTAGTTGCCGGAGCGTTCGAGCTGTTTGATCTTGCCGAGCACCACGAGGTCGTCGATGCCGGGCGCGGCCGCGCTGACCACGTCGATCACCCCGCTCGCGGCGAGCCGCTTGGCGACCCGGGCGAACCCGTGGTCGACGAGGTACTCGGCGAGCGCCGCGCCCGGTGACAGGTGGACGACCTCGACCTTGGGGGTGGTTCCGAGCAGCTCGCCGAGCCCGGGCTTGCCGTCGAGTTCGACGGCGAGCACACGAAGCCCACTGGCGGCCGCCGCACGTGCGAGAACTGCCGTTACCGTGGTCTTGCCGACGCCGCCCTTGCCGGCCACGATCACGACCCCCGCCCCCGCGGTGAGTGTGGTCACCGGAGCCGAACCCACCGAAGCATGACGAATCGAACCCACTTGCTGCGCAGAGTAGTTGTCGCCCTGGCGGGCGCCGCGGCCGCCGCCGCAGCGCTGGCGAGCCCCGTGGCGGCGCAAACACCCCCCGCCACGGATGTCGGCACGGTCGACGTGCTCCAGGGCGACGGCCTGTTCGACGACGTCGTCGTCGACGCCATCGACGACGCGATCGACAAAGCCGTCGCCGACCAGAGCCAGGCCCTGATCCTGCAGGTCGACTCGCGCGGCGCTGTCGTCGACGCGGCCGACATGGTGGCGGTGCTCGACCGGATCGCCGCGGCGCCCGTGGCGATCGGCGTGTGGGTCGGCCCCACCGGGGCGCGCCTGTACGGCAGCCCGGCCCAGATCCTCGCCGTCGCCGACGTCACCGGCATGGCGCCCGGCGCCCGGGTCGGCAACGTCGGGCCGGCGCTCAGCGACACGCACCCGCTCCCGGCCGGTTTGCGGGCGCTGCGCGAGGACACCGCCGGGCTGGCCGACGCCCGCGAGCTGGGTGTGTTCCAGCAGCGCATCTCCGACGAGGGCATCGCCACGATCCGCAACATGGTGGAAGCGCTCGACGGCTACACCCACACCGCGCCCGACGGCGCCAGCTACACGCTCGACACCACTGCCGAGGAAGTCACCGACTCGGGCACCGTGCAGCGCACCACGATCGCCACCACCCGGTTCGCCAAGCTCGGCCTCGTCGAGCAGTTGTTCCACACGGTCGCCAGCCCCGAGGTCGCCTACCTCCTGCTGCTCACCGGCCTGGCGCTGTTGATCTTCGAGTTCTTCACGGCCGGCGTCGGCGTGGTCGGTGTGATCGGCGCGGCCAGCGTGATCCTGGCCGGTTACGGGCTGGCCGAACTGCCGACGCGCTGGTGGGCGCTCGGCCTGCTGCTGGCGGCGATGGTCGCGTTTGCGGTCGACGTCCAGGTCGGCATTCCCCGGTTCTGGACGGGGTTCGGGATCGTGCTCACGATCGTCGGCAGCTTCTGGCTGTTCGCCCCCGTCGAAGGCACGTCGCTGCGGCCGTCGTGGCTGTCGCTGGTGGCCGGTGTCGGCGGGATCATGCTCGGCTTCATCGTCGGTATGCCGTCGATGACGCGCACCCGCTTCGCCACCCCCACGGTCGGGCGCGAGTGGATGGTGGGCGCCGAGGGCGTCGCCGTCAGCGCGATCGACCCCGACGGCGTCGTCCGGGTGGGCGCCGCCGAATGGCGGGCCCGCACCAACCGGGCCACGTCGATCGCCGCCGGCGAAGGTCTCCGGGTGGCCGCCATCGACGGCGTCACGCTCGAGGTCGAACCGCTCGAAGGCGCCGCCAAGGACTACCGCGAGATGCGCAAGTCCCGCGACGCCGACGACACGGCCGACGCCGCGCACGAGTCGCCCGCCTAGTCTCCGGGCGATGTCGATCGCCCTTCCCGTCCAACGCCTCGACCCCGATCTCGCCCTGCCGGCGTACGCCCATCCGGGTGATGCCGGGCTCGACCTCGTCGCCCGCGAAGACGGCGTCGTGCCGGCCGGCGGGGGGCGGCTGCTGATGCCGACCGGCATCGCGGTGGCGATCCCGCCCGGCTGCTGCGGGCTGGTGTTGCCACGCTCGGGCCTGGCGCTCAAGCACGGGGTGACGGTCGCCAACGCGCCGGGCCTGATCGACGCCGGTTATCGCGGCGAGATCAAGGCGATCCTGCTCAACACCAACCCGACCGACGACTACCAGGTGCACCGCGGCGACCGCATCGCCCAGCTCCTGATCCAGCGCTTCGAGGCGATCGAGTGGGCCGAGGTCGACTCGCTCGAGGGCTACGACCGGGGCGGCGGGTTCGGCCACTCCGGCCGCTGACCCGGCCCCCGGAGTGCACGCGGGTCAGCTCTCGGTGATCGTCACCGATTCGATCGTGACGTCCTTCGCCGGGGGGACACCGTTCGATGCCGGGTCGGGGTTGCCCGCCGCCTCGAGCGCCGGAATCGTGTCGTCGAGGCCCTCGGTGACCTGGCCGAACACCGAATACGCGGGCGGCAGGTCGTAGTCGGCGAGCATCACGAAGAACTGGCTGCCGTTGGTGTTCGGGCCGGCGTTGGCCATCGCCAGGACGCCCTTGGCGTAGGGGCTCGGCTCGGTGGGCAGCTCGTCGGGGAACGAGTAGCCCGGCCCGCCGCTGCCGGTGCCGGTCGGATCGCCGCACTGGGCCATGAAGCCGGGGATGATGCGGTGGCACGCGATGCCGTCGAAGTAGTGGTAGCGGGCGAGCGTGACGAAGTTGTTGACGGTGAGCGGGGCCCGGTCGGCGTACAGCTCGACGGTCAGGGTGCCTTCCGACGTGACGATCTCGGCGGTGTAGCTCTTGGTCGCGTCGATGCACATCGGCTGGGCGACGCTGAACTCGCGCTGTTGCTCGGCCGACCCGTCGGCGGGTGGGCATTCGTCGGGCGCCGGCACCGCGGCGGGTGTGCTGTCCGCGGCGGGGGTGGACTCGGGGGCGGCCGACTCGGTGGGCGCCACGCTCACCGCCGGATTCTCGCTGGTGACCGGGGGGAGGGTCAGTTCGGTGATCGAGCCGGCATCGTCGTCGTCGCCGTCGAAGGCGCCACCGATCCAGGCGATCACCACGACTGCGGCGAACGCGGCGAGGATTGCCGCGCCCCACTTCACCGTGTTGCGCTTGACCGACGCCTTGCGCAGCTCCTGCTGCTCCTCGACCCGGCGCAGGGCGCGGTTGGCCTTCTGACGTTCACGCTTGGCGGTACCCACGGCGGCGGAGGCTATCGGCCGGTGCGCGGCCGCGGAGGCCAGGTCAGTCGGCGACCGGCGCCTCGGACGGCGTCTCCAGCGCGTACCCGGCCTCGCCGCTCGGGTCGAACGCGGGGCCGACCTCGAGCCGGTCGGGGTGCACGTCGAGCCACACCCCGCCGAGATTGGGGATCCGGTGGTCGTCGTGGCCGAGATGGTGCACGAGCGTGCGGATCACGCCCGAGTGGGCGACGATCAGCGCCGGCCCGGCAGCCGTCGTGGCGATCTCGTGCAGTGCGGGCACGACCCGGGCCACCACCGCGTCGAACGGTTCGAAGCTCGGCGGGCGCCGACGCGCGCCGAGGAAGCCCGGCCACGCCTGCTCGATCTCGGCGCTGGTGAGCCCCTGCCACTCGCCGACGTCGGCCTCGCGGAGCCTGGCCTCACGCTGCACGTCACCGAGGCCGAGCGCGGCGGCGAGGATCGACGCCGTCTCGAACGCCCGGGCGAGGTCGCTCGACCACACCCCGGCGAAGCGCTCAGGACGGGTGGCCAGCACCGCACCGACGAAGCGGGCCTGCGACCGGCCGAGCTCGCTGAGCGGCGAGTCGGCCACGCCCTGCCACCGCTGCACGGCGTTCCATTCGCTCTGGCCGTGGCGAAGGAGGAGGATGCTTGCCGGGTCGGGCACGGCGGCGCACGCTACCCGGCCAGGGGGTTAGCGTTGGCCCCATGCCGATCGTGCGTCTCTTCGCCGCCGCTCGGGTGGCCGCGGGAACCGGGCGCGACGAGCTGCCCGGTGGTACCGTCAGCGAAGTGCTGGACGAGGCCGTGAAGCGTTACGGGCAAGGATTCGCCGACGTGCTCGGGGGCTGTCGCGTCTGGGTCAACGGCGATGCCGCCGCGGCCGGCGACCCGGTCGGGCCGCACGACGAGTTGGCGGTGCTCCCGCCCGTGTCCGGTGGCTGCCGATGAGCACCGCCGACCCGAGCCAACTGTCGCTCGAGGAGCTGCGCGACCTGCGCAACCGGCTGCAGGCCGAAGACGACGTCGTTTCCTACGTGCGCCGTGTCGCCCAAGCCCGGCTCGACCTCGTCCGCGCCGAGCAGCACCTGCGCGAGCGCGGTGAGGGTCACGACGACCTGCCCACCGAGTTGCGAGTGGTCCTCTCGCAGCAGCTCACCGGTGGGCCGCCGCGCCCGCCGCGCCCCAACCCGGCCCTCGACGACGCACCGCTGATCGACGAACTCGACGCGCTGTGCGCCGAGCACGGCTTCAGCCGGCTCACCGACCTCGGGATCGAAGACCTCGCCGAGCTCGAGTCGCACCTGGCCCGCTTCGAGCACGAGGTATCGGGCGACCGGCGGGCCCGTTTCGAACAACTCGACGCGCTCAGCGCCGAACTCGTCCGCCGCTATCGCGAAGGCGAAGCGAGCGTCGACGGCCTGCTCGAGTAACCGCCTGCGGCGGATCGCCCACCGCGCTGGCATGCTGGCGGGCGGATGAAACTGTGGCGGCTGCTCCGATCGCGACTGCGCCCGTATCGCCGGTTGCTCGGCGTGCTGGTGCTGTTGCAGACGCTGCAGGCGTTGGCGATGTTGATGCTGCCGGCCCTCTCGGCCGACCTGATCGACCGCGGCGTGTTCGGTGGCGACGAGCCGTTCATCTGGCGCACCGGCGGGGTGATGCTCGGCTTCGCCGCCGTGCAGGTGGTGCTCGCCAGCGCCGCCGTGTGGGTCGGCGGGCGCGTGGCGATGGCGTTCTCCCGCGACGTGCGCCGCGACCTGTTCCAGCGGGTCACCGCGTTCTCGGCCCGCGAGGTCGGGTCGTTCGGGGCGCCGTCGCTGATCACACGTATCACCAACGACGTCGCCCAGGTGCAGATCCTCGTCGTCATGTCGACGACGATGATGCTCGCCGCGCCGATCACGATGGTGGCCGGGATCGTGATGGCGGTCCGCGAGGACGTCGGCCTGTCGATCGTGTTCGCGGTCGCGATCCCGATCGTGGTCGTCGCCCTCGGGCAGTTGATCGTGCGTCTCGTACCCACGTTCCAGGCGATGCAATTGCGGATCGACGACGTCAACCGGGTGTTGCGCGAGCAGATCAGCGGGGTGCGCGTCGTGCGCGCGTTCGTGCGCGAGCCCGAAGAGACGCAGCGCTTCGCCGAGGCCAACGCCGAACTCACCGGCCTCGCGCTGACCTCGGGTCGCCTCTTCGCGCGCATGTTCCCGACGGTCGGGCTGATCGTCAACGGCGCCAACATCGCCACGGTCGCGCTTGCCGCACCGGCGATCGAGCGCGGCGATCTGCAGGTCGGTTCGCTCGTCGCCTACCTCAGCTATCTCGTGCAGATCCTGATGTCGGTCGTGATGTTGACGTTCCTCGCCTCGCTGATCCCGCGGGCGTCGGTGGCCGCCGACCGGATCGTCGACGTGCTCGACACCGACCCGAGCGTGCGCGCCGCCGACCAGCCGGTCACCACGCTCGAATCGCGCGGCACGGTCGAGTTCCGCAACGTCGGGTTCGCCTACCCGGGTGCCGAGCGGCCGGTGCTGACCGACGTCTCGTTCCGCATCGAGCCGGGCACCACGACGGCGGTGATCGGCAGCACCGGGGCGGGCAAGACCACGATCGCCAACCTGGTCGTGCGCCTCTTCGACGCCACGGACGGCTCGGTGCTCGTCGGCGGCGTCGACGTCCGCGAGCTCGACCCGGCGCTCCTGTGGGGCCATATCGGCTACGTACCGCAACGGGCCTTCTTGTTCGCCGGCACGGTCGCGTCGAACCTGCGGTTCGGGAAGCCGACCGCCACCGACGCCGAACTGTGGGAGGCCCTCGAGATCGCCCAGGCAGCCGACTTCGTACGGGCCATGCCCGACGGCCTCGACAGCGAGATCGCCCAAGGTGGCACCAACGTGTCGGGCGGTCAGCGACAACGCCTGGCGATCGCTCGGGCGCTCGTCGTGCATCCCGACCTATACGTGTTCGACGACTCGTTCTCGGCGCTCGACCTCGCCACCGACGCCCGGTTGCGAGCGGCGCTCGAACCGCACACCGCCGAAGCGGCGATGCTGATCGTCGCCCAACGTGTCTCGACGATCCGCAACGCCGACCAGATTCTCGTGCTCGAGGACGGCCGCGTCGTGGGCGCCGGCACCCACGACGAACTGCTGACGACGTGCGCCGAGTACACCGAAATCGTCGAGTCGCAACACGCCACCGGGGTGGTCGCATGAGCGACAACGGCAACCGTCCGGGTGACGAGAACATCCATCGCAGCGCGGCTGCGATCCAGGCCCGGCGCAGCAGCGTCGGCCCGGCGCGGGCGGTCGGGATGCCGGTCGAACGGACCGACAACTTCTGGCCCACGGTGCGCCGGCTCGGGCGACTGCTCGGCCGGGAGACGCGCCTGTTGTGGCTCGTCGCCGCGTTCACGCTGGTGAGCGTCACCCTCATGTCGTACGGCCCGCGGCTGCTCGGCCAGGCCACCGACGTGATCGTCGACGGGGTCCGCCTCGGCGACGTCGACTCGGGCGCGCTCACCCGCAAGCTGGCCCTCGCGGCGGTGCTGTACGTGATCGCCACGGCGGCCCAGTGGGGCCAGGCCTACACCGTGACGGGCATCGTTCAACGCTCGATGCAGCACCTGCGCGACGAAGTCGAGGTCAAGCTGCACCGCTTGCCGCTCACCTACGTCGACGTGCACTCGCGCGGCGACCTGCTCAGCCGTGTCACCAACGACATCGACAACCTCGCTCAGAGCCTGCAGCAGACGTGCTCGCAGATCCTCCAGAACGTGTGCCTGCTGATCGCGGTCGGGGTGATGATGCTGGTCGTCTCCCCGCCGCTGGCGCTGGTGGCGCTGATCAGCGTGCCGCTGGTGCTGCTGACGATCCGGTTCGTCGGGTCGCGAGCGCGCCCCAAGTTCCTCGCCCAGTGGCGACACACCGGAGCCGTCAACTCGCGCACCGAGGAAGTGTTCACCGGGCATGCGATCGTCAAAGTGTTCGGCCGCCAGACCGACGCTGAGCAACAGTTCGCCGAGGACAACGAGCGCCTGTTCGACGCCAGCTTCCAGGCCCAGTTCCGCTCGAACCTCGTGCAGCCGCTGATGGCGCTGATCGGCAACCTGCAGTTCGTCGCCGTGGCCGTCGCCGGGGGTATGCGCATCTCGTCGGGCGCGGCGACCGTCGGCGAAGTCCAGGCGATGATCCAGTACACCCGCAACTTCGCCCAGCCGTTGACGATGGTGGCGACGATGTTCGCGACGTTCCAGTCGGGCGTCGCCAGCGCTGAACGCGTGCTCGAACTGCTCGACGCCGACGAGCTCTCCGCCGAGCACCCACCGGTGCTCGGCATGCCGACCGATCCCGACGCCACCGAGGTGCGCGGCCGGGTCGTGTTCGAGCACGTCGACTTCGGCTACTCACCCGACCGGCCGCTGATCACCGACCTGCACGTCGCCGCCGAACCCGGCCAGACGATTGCGATCGTCGGGCCCACGGGCGCCGGCAAGACCACCATCGTCAACCTGCTGATGCGCTTCTACGAGCTCGATGGCGGGCGGATCACGCTCGACGGCATCGACATCGCGGCGATGCCGCGCGCCGAGCTGCGGGCGCGCATCGGGATGGTGCTCCAGGACACGTGGTTGTTCGGCGGCACGATCCGCGAGAACCTGCGCTACGGCAACCCGGCCGCCACCGACGAGCAAGTCGTCGCCGCCGCCACCGCCGCCTACGTCGACCGCTTCGTACGGCACCTACCCGATGGCTACGACACGGTCATCAACGACGAAGGCGACAACATCTCCGCCGGCGAGAAGCAGCTGATGACGATCGCCCGGGCGTTCCTCGCCGACCCGTCGATTCTGATCCTCGACGAAGCCACCTCGTCGGTCGACACGCGCACCGAAGTGCTGATCCAAGAGGCGATGAACCGTCTCCGGGCGAACCGCACCAGCTTCGTGATCGCCCACCGCCTGTCGACGATCCGTGGCGCCGACGTGATCCTCGTGATGGAACACGGCCGCATCGTCGAACAGGGCAGCCACGCCGAACTGCTCGAGCGGGACGGCGCCTACGCGGCCCTGTACAACGCCCAGTTCGCCGGCCTCGCCACCTGACCGCCGGCACGGCCGCGCCGGACTCGCCGGGGACGCACGGCGCGTCGTACGGTCCCGGCATGAGCCGGGAGCTTCGCGTGTTGATGGACGGCGGTCACTTCTTCGAGGGGCCCCGCTGGCACGCGGGCAAGTGGTGGGTGTCCGACTTCTACGCCCACTGCGTGTACTCGATCACGCCCGACGGCGCGGCCACCGTCGAGCTCGAGGTGCCCACCCAACCCTCGGGTCTCGGCTGGCTGCCCGACGGGTCGTTGCTCGTCGTGTCGATGCTCGACCACAAGGTGCTGCGCCGCGACCCGGCCGGCGACGTCAGCGAGTACGCCGATCTCGGCGAGTACTGCGGCGGCCACGCCAACGACATGATCGTCACCCCTGACGGGCACGCCTACGTCGGCAACTTCGGATTCGACCTGATGTCGCTGCGCGACCCGCGCACGACCAGCCTCGTGCACATCGGCCCCGACGGTTCGGTGAGCGTGGCCGCCACCGATGTCAACTTCCCGAACGGCTCGGTGCTGCTCTCGGATGGGGCGACGCTGGTGGTCGGCGAGACGCTCGGCGCCAAGTACACGGCGTGGACGATCCAACCCGACGGCTCGCTCGCCGACCGGCGCACGTGGGCCGAGCTGGGCACACCGCTGCAGGCCGACGACGACGGCAACATCGTCGCCTTCCCGTCGGTCGCCCCCGACGGGTGCGCAGTCGACGCCGACGACCGGATCTGGATGGCCGATGCCGTCGGCGGGCGCGTGGCGCTCGTCGCCGGTGGCGACGACGGGGTCGGCAGCATCCTCGACGAGATCGCCGCCCCCGACGGGCTGGGGTTCTTCGCCTGCGCGATCGGGGGCACCGACGGCCCGACGCTGCTCGTGTGCGCCGCGCCCGACTACTTCGCCGAACAGCGCATGGCCGCCACCGAGGCCGTGCTCTACACCGTGGAGTTGTAAGCGCGCGAGCCGAGCGGCTCGGGCGCGCGACCGACGGGCGCCTCGAGACCGCGCGGATTCAGTGTCGTGGTCGTTGGTCCGGTCAGTGGGCGCAGCCGCAGCCGCCGCCGCAGCAGCCGCCACTACTTCCTCCACCGAGTTCGGCACCGCTGGCCGCCCCGGCGCGGGCGAACATCGACAGCAGGCGGACGGTGTCGGTGTGACCGTCGGGGCATGCTGCCGGCTCGCCGGCGGCGCTCATCGGACGGCGCTGTTCGAACACCTCGTCGCACGTGCGGCAGCGGAACTCGTAGACGGCCATCGGTGGCGATGCTACGGCGCTACTCGACGACGCGGAATCGCGAGGTGCCGTCGGAGTTGGCTGGCTCCGACGGCGCCGCATCGGCCGGCGTGCCGAACTGCTCGTCGAGCAACGCCTGGCTTTCGGCAAGATGCTGGCGGACCGTCTTGCCGTCCGGACCGACCGCGTCGAGTTGTTCGGGGGTGAGCCGTGCTGCCTGACGGGCGACGAGGCCGGCGAGCATGCCCCCCACGGCACCGGTGAGCCCACCCCCGGCCCGGTCGAGCACCGAGCCGACCGCCGCGTCGAGCGCCGAACGGGCGGCGGCGACGGTGGGATGAGCGGGCGCCGGCACGAGCGTCTCGACCGAGGCGACGTAGCCGAGCAGCGGACTGACCTGGAGTCGCACCCGGGCGCCCTGGCGGACCTGGTGATAGATCGAACTGCGCACCCGGAAGGCGAGGATCGTGTCGATCTCGCGGGTGTGCGTCGTCCGCGTGTCGACCGCGAGATAGTAGGTCGGTTCGCTGTCGTCGCTGCCGCCGAACTGGCGGGCCCGGACGAGCTCGCCCTCGACGGTGCGCCGCCGGAAGACGTCGGCGCAACCGGCCACGAAGCGCACCAACGCGTGGGCGACGACCGCGACGGCCAGCACCGTGACGGCGATCGCGACGAGGTTGATCCACCGCTCCTGGCTCGGCGTGATGTCGACGTACTCGCGGTAGTGCCGCTCCCACGTCGCGTCGGCCACGTTCCACGCCGCCCACGCGAGGGCGGCGAACGCTCCGCCGGTCAGCAGCGACGTGACGGCGACCAGCAGCGGATGGCGTCCCCAACCGGGCCGCAGTGTGCGGTACCGAACGTCGACCCGACGCCATTGGCCGGTGGCGCGGCTCCACGCGTGGCGGTCGTGTTCAGACTCGAACGGAATCTGTCGGCGGACCTCGCGGGCGAGTCCGAACGCTGTGGCGTAGGCGAGATGGCGATCCCAGATCGCTACCGAGGCGGCCGGCTTGTTCGCGAACTCGCCGGTGTCGCAGTAGAAGTCGCGGACGCCCATCCAATGCGCCGCGGCGGCGACGCCGGCGGGGGTGTCGCGCTGGGCGGCGAAGCGACTCATCCACAGCGCGCCACCGATCAGCAACAGCGACACCACCACGGCGAGCCCGGCGAGCACGTTCCCGAGCGATGCCCAGTCGGCCACGTCGGTCGACTCGTCGGCGGTGTCGAAGGCGATGATCGCCGGGAGCGGCGCAAGCGTGGCCAGGCCCCACGCGGCGGTGATCTGCAACCATCCCCACCTTCGCGTGCACAAGCCGAGCTGCTGGGCGTGGTGCACGACATCGCGGGCGAACGCCTTGAACCAGCGCTTGGAGAGTTGCTTCTGGCCGGTGGTCAGCACGCGGGTCGGTACGACACCGTCGATCGCGTGGTGCTCGATGTGGTCGAGCACCCGCCGTTCGTACGGCTGCAGGGCGTCGTTGGCAGGGCGTGTCGACCGCGTGCGAATGATCGTTTCGTCCCCGTAGTCCTCGATCGCGAACCACTTGCGGGCAGCCAGGTCGACGACCGTGGCCGGAACGGCGTCGTCCTCGACCGTGAACCCGCCCGTCAGCAGGTCGACCACCGCCGGCGGCTCGGGCCGCAGGTCCATCGTGGCCGCACCGGGAACGATCTTCGTCAGCCGGTTGCGGCGCAGCATGACGGCGAGCACGAGACCGGCCATCACGGCGACCGCGAGCACCCCCGCACCGACGGCCGGGGCGACCTCGATCGCCCGCGGCCCGGACGTCACCGCAGCCGACACCATCCCCACCGGGGGTACGGTACTGGTGTTGCGGTATCTGCCGAGCCGATTTCCGGGCGCGGCTTTCGCTCAAGCGGGGGCCTGGACGTGCCGATGAGCGTGCAGTGACCAGTGCACGCCGTCCCGCTGCGCGCACCGGCGCGTGGGAGTGGCCACCGCTGCGGGTCGGACGCTTCGATGAGGAGTGGCTGGTCCGCCTGCCCGGTCCGGCGTTGGGTCTGCTGGTCTCGGTCGCGTTGTTCCTCAGCGCATTGACGGTCACGTGGGTCGACGCCACCAGCACCGACGCCGGGTTCTGGCCTCCCTCCGGCGTCGCCTTCGTCGCCTTGCTGGTCCTCCCCGTACGCCGCTGGGGATGGGTGATCGGCCCGATCGTGGTGATCGGGCTGATGGGCGTGCTGACCTCCTCGTACCCGTTCGTGGCGGCCGCGATCTGGGCGGTCGGGAACTCGGTCGAGCCGGTGATCGGGGCCTCGCTGATGCGCTGGCAGCGTCGCCGCGGGGTGTTGTCGCTGGCGCGGTTGCTCGGGCGCTTCGTGCTCTACGCGGTGCTGCTCGGCCCGGCGGTCGGCGGGGCGATCGGAGCGATCGGCTCCACGATCGCGTACGACACGTCGTGGTTCCGCGAGGCGCTCGAGTGGACCGTCGGCGACGGACTCGGCGTGTTGATCGTCACCCCGCTGGTGTTCGGGCGGACCGCCGACATGCGCCGGCCCCTGGTGGAACTGGTGCCGTTCGCGGTCGCGGTCGCGGCCGTGTCGGCGTTGGCGTTCACCGAGCTCGGCCCTGGCCGGGGGGCCACGGTCCCGTACCTCATCTTCGTGGTTCTCGTGGCCGGGGCGATGCGCTTCGGCGTCCGGCCGATTGCCGTCGCGGCCTTCGTGATCGCCGAGGCGATCAACGTCGCGATGGCCAATGATCGCGGCCCGTTCTCCGAACGGATCGACGGGGCCGACACCGCCTTGTCGCTGCAGGTGTTCCTCGCGATCGCGATCGTGACGAGCTTCATCGTCGGGGCGCTCGTCAGCGACCTCGCCGGGCGCGACGAGGTGCAGCGGCTGCTGACCCAACAGGCCACCCGCGACGCCCTGACCGGGCTGCCCAACCGGATCCGCTTCAGCGAGTACCTCGACGAACAGCTCGAACGGACCCGGGCCACGGGCGAGCCGTTCGGGGTGGTGATGATCGACCTCGACCACTTCAAGAAGGTCAACGACCGGTTCGGCCACCCCACCGGCGACCAGGTGCTCCTCATCGTCGCCGCCCTGTTCGAACGCGTTCGTGCGCCTGACGACTTCCTCGCCCGGCTCGGCGGCGACGAGTTCGTGCTGCTGTGCCGCGGCGCCGACGGGGAGCGCCTGCGTGAGCGCGCCGTCGCCCTGCTCGACACGCTCGCGGGCACCCACCAGATCGGGGCGCGGCGTGTGCCGCTGAGTGCCAGCGCCGGCGTCGCCGAGGCCCGCGGGCCGGACGACTCGAGCGTCGAGCTGATGCGCCGCGCCGACATCGCGCTGTACCGCAGCAAGCGCACCAGCAAGGTTGCCGTCACGCTGTTCGGCGACGAGCTCGAAGCCGAGACGCGGCGGCGCGGCGAGCTCGAGGACGAGCTCCGCGGGGCCATCGCGCGCGGTGAGCTGCGGCTCGAGTACCAACCGATCGTCGAGGTCCGCACCGGCCGGATCGCCCACTTCGAGGCGCTCCTGCGGTGGGACAACCGGGCGGTCGGGCGGGTCGGCCCGGACGAGTTCATCCCGCTCGCCGAGGAGAACGGGTCGATCGCGGCGATCGGCGAGTGGGTCTTGCGCACCGCCTGCGCCCAGGTGGCTGAATGGCGCCGCCAACGCTCACTCGACCTCCGAGTCGCCGTCAACGTCTCGGCCCGCCAACTCGGCGACCGCGAGTTCACCGCCACCGTCACCAACGCACTGGACGCGCTCGGGTTTCCCGCCGACGCGCTGGCGATCGAGATCACCGAAACGGCGATGATGGACGACGTGTCGGCGTCGAGCGTCGTGCTCCACGAGCTGGCCGCGCTCGGTGTGCGCCTGTCGCTCGACGACTTCGGTACGGGCTACTCGTCGATGGCCTACCTGCGCCAATTTCCGCTCGACTCGCTGAAGATCGACCGCTCGTTCCTGACCGGGTTGGCGGTGTCGCCGGAGGACCTCGCGATCGTCGAGTCGGTGGTGAGCCTCAGCCGCAGCTTCGGGCTCGACGTGATCGCCGAGGGCGTCGAGACCGCGGAGCAGCGCTCCCGGCTGATCGAGCTCGGCTGCGGCCACGGGCAGGGCTACTTCTGGTACCGCCCGCTGCGCCCCGAAGCGGTCGCCGAACTCCCCGACGCGGCCTTCGTCAAACGCGTCCCCACCAGCCGCGTCTGACGCGCGCCACGCACGAGGGCTCCGCAAGGCTCGATCCTCGCTGTGCTGTGGTGCAGCCGACCACGACCTCGACCACCACCGCGCCGACGACGACGACCACCACCGCCTCGCCGAGCACGACGGTCGCACCGAGCTCATCGTCGGTGGCGGCGACGTCGACGACGCTCGCAGCCGGCATCCCCGGCACGCTTCCGGTTGCGCCGACGACGAGCCCGCTCGGCACGACGCTGCCTTCGACCGGGACGAGCCCGCTGAGCGTCGCGCTCGTCGCCGCGCTGATGCTCCTCGCCGGTTGCGCGGCGCTCTCGGTTCGCCGCCGCACCGCCTGACCTGAGCCGGTTGAGTCCAAAGCGAGGTCGAGCTTGGCGACACACTGCGCTCCGAAGCGGTCGCCGAGCTCCCGGACGCGGCCTTCGTCAAACGCGTCCCCACCAGCCGCGTCTGAACCCGCCACGCACGACGGAGCCGCTTGCGGCCCCGGGACTTGTCCGTACCAGGACCCCTACAGGCTCGCCAGGGCTGGGCCGAGGATCGCCTGCCATTGCTCGACGGTGACATCACCGGATGCGAGCATCGGGTCGAAGTTCACCACCGTCGCGCCGACGAGGGCCACAACGACGTTGCCTTGCGGGCTCGGGACCACAACGGCTCGGTCTCCGATCCCATCGACGTCGGCGGGTGACACGTCGCCGCCGGCGATGATCACGCGTCCGTTGACGGTGTCGTCGAAGAGCGCTTGTGGAGCCTGGTCGGCCATGATCGGCCGCTGAATGCTGACATTGAGCGAGTTCCCCATGCCTTCCATGTCGAGGATCACGTTGCAGTAGGTGTCGTCGACATGCTGGATCTCGACGACTGGGGCGATTGCCGCGGCGACGCCGTTGGGGTCGATCGCCGCGCAGATGTCGGCTGCGGTGTACATCGCAGCCGGGCCCACCGACTCGCCAGAGGCTGCCGCGGTCTGCGGCTCGCCCGCTGGTTTGCCAGCTTCGGAGTCAGGGGTGAGCGCGCCGGCGCACGCCTCGAGGTCGTCAAGCGCGGCTTCGCCTGCGGCCGACAGGCCTTCGGGGACATCGGGGGAGTCGAACGAGTCGGCCAGTATCCGGGCGTCATCGCCTGACACCGACCCGGCCCACTCTTCGACACACTCCCGATCGAGACCGATGTCCGCGAACAGCGCCACCAGCTCGGATCTCGCCTGAGGAGCACCGTCGGCTGCCCCGCCGTCGCCCCCGCAGGCCGCAGATGCGAGTACGGCGGCAACCAACGTGAACACTCGAGCGGATCGAAACCTGGTCATGCGCCCAGCGTGTCGGTTCGACCCACCCAGCGACATCGGGGTGCCACCCCAATGTTTCGTCAGCAGCGACCACACGTCACGCCGGGCCGACCGCTCCGAGGTTTCTGGAGGACTCGCCGGTTCCCCAGGCAGTCTTCGATGAGATGCAGCGCGGTTTCGTCAGCGCAACCGGGCAGGCAGGTCGGCCCGGCTGGTGATCCCGAGCTTGCGGTATGCGTTCGTGAGGTGGATCTCGACGGTCTTGCGGGTGACAAAGAGCGTTTGGGCGATCTCGCGGTTGCTTTGGCCATCGGCAGCCATGGTGGCAACCCGTCGCTCGGCCGGGGTCAGGGCGTCGGCTCCGGTGGTGCGCAGGTTCGGGCGCCGCGCCCCCGTGGCTTCGAGTTCGGCCGCGGCGGTGGCGACGATCGACCAGGCACCGATTCGTCGGGCCAGGTCCATGCCCTGGCGCAGCGGTGCGCGGGCGTCGCGCCGGTGTCCGGAGCGGCGCAACGCCGCGCCCCGGTCAACCTCGATCCCGGCCCGTTCCAGGTCTGCCTCTGAGTCGCGGAGCAACTCTTGCGCCTCGCCAAGCAGTTCCACGGCCTGCTCGGCGGTGCTGGCGAGGCGTGCTTGACATCGGAGCGCCACCGCGATCGCTCTCGGTGCGCCGAAGCCGCGCGCCAGACGCAGTTCCGTGTCGGCGAGCGCATGCGCCGCGGGATCGCCCAACGCGTGAAGAGCCTGCGCGGCGCCCGAACGCCACGGGCAGAAGGTCCCCGTCCCGCCGCCGGCGCCGAAGGCGCGACCGGCACCCAAGAAGGCGTCGTGTGCCAACTCGAAGCGGCCCCTGGCCAGGTGCACGTTGCCGAGCCCGTGGAGGTACCAGCCGTACAACGGTGTCGCTCCCCACAGCTCGGCCGCGTCGGGCACGTCGACGGCCTGCTCAGCCTCGGCAACCTCCCCGCGTGCCAGGGCCGCGAGCACCAACACCAACCGGGCCGGAGCCAACGCTTGCCGGCTTGCGGGCGGAGCCTCCTCGGTGAGACGCAGCACGTCGGTGGCGTCGGTGATGGCGTCGGCCAGCCGACCCCGGCCGAGCAATGCGTACGCCCTGATCGGCAGCAGGCTGGCATACGCCACGATCTCCCCCGTTCGACGAGCTCGGGTGATGAACTCATCGAGCAGGCCCGACGCGCGGTCGAACTGGTCGCACATGATCAGCGCCGATGGGACAGGTTCGAGCAGCGGGCGAGTGAGCGCCTCACTGGAGTTCGAGCCGGTCAGCACGAGGTCAGCGAGCGCGAGCACTTGGGAACAATGCAGCTCCTGCCCGAGCGCACACGCCCCCACCGCTGAGGCCAGCACGGTGCGTTCGGCGAGCGAGGGTGTGGCTGGTGGATCCTCAACCAGTGCGTCGATGCGCGCTGTCGCCAGAGCAGCCGGAGAGCCAAGGAGAAGACTCGACGTATGCAGCCCGGCCAGCAGCCTGGCCTCCACGATCGGGTCCCGATCGCACGGCTCGCTGGCCGCAACCAAGCCGAGCCCCCGCTCGTAGGCGTGGACGGCGTCATCGAACCGGCCGGCGCCGTACAACGAATCGCCGAGCTGCCAGGCGATATCGGCGTGCTCCGGTGCTTGGGGCACCAGAGTCAGGGCCTCCTGCAAGCGTGCGATCGCGCACGCGCGTCCAGCCGACACCTCGTACCGGCCGAGGTCAAGCAGCATCCGCGATCTCACCGGTGGGTGGCGTTCGCCGGCGAGCGCGTGCTCCACGAACGTTGCGGCCCGCGCGAATGCTCCCGCTGCGTACACGGCAGCCGCCGCGTCCCGGAGCGTGTCGATCGCCCACGTTGTCGAGGAAGGCTCTGCCTTGACGAGATGTCCGGCGACCTCTGCGGCCGGTGCGCCGTCGTCGTGCAGAACCTCGGCCGCCGCCAGGTGTTCAGCGCGTCGACGAGCATCGCCGATATCGGTGTACATCACGTGACGGACGATCGGATGGACGAACTGCAGCTCTGGCGATGCCGTCAGGACGTCGGCGGCGACGAGCATCTCGGCCACGCGCACGGCCTCCTGGTCGTCGATGCCTGACAGGCGAGCAACTCTCGGGAGGCTCGCTCCCGAACCGAGAACAGCTGTCGCCTCGGCGAGTCGGGTGGCTTCGGGGCCGAGCCGGCCGAGCCGCACTCGCACCGTGTCCCGCACGTGAAGCAACCGAAGACGCGGCAACATCCCCGGGTCGCCGGAACGTTGCTCGCCCTGTTCGGCTCGGAGCGCGCCGACCACCTCCCGGTACAGAAACGGGTTCCCGGCAACCGCTGCGACGACGTTCGCCCGCAACGCCGGATCATCATCGGGAAGATCGGAACGAGCCATCGACTCGACCAGATCGTCAGCGAGCGGACCAACCCGATGCGTGGCCACGCCCGGAACCACAGCGAGACGGCTGAGGACGTCTTGCACCGCAGCGTCAGTCGGATCACCGGTGCGGCGAGCGAGAAAAACCGCGACCGGGAGACCGTCGACACGGCGCAGCAAGTAGTGGATGAACCGGAGGCTGAGCAGGTCGCTCCACTGCACGTCATCAACCACCACCACAAGCGGCTGACGCTCCGCCAGTGACGCAGTCAACCAGTGGAGACCATGGAGCGTTCGGAAGGGGTCCGCGCCGGCGGTCTCGCGAGCCGGCGCTTGCGTCAAGAGCGGTCGGGCCAGTGCCGCCGCCCCAGCGAAAAGCTCGTTGTCGTCGGCATCGACGGCCCGGTTGAAGAGTTGCAGCGCAACCCCCCACGCGGCGTCTGTCTCGAGTTCGTCGGCGCAACCATGAAGCACCGCGAAGCCTCGCTCGCTTGCGTGCGCGCTCGCGGCTCCGAGCAAGGTGGTCTTCCCGATCCCCGCTGACCCTTCGAGGAGCACCGCTCCACCTCGGCTGGAGAGGGCGTTCGTGCAGACGGCCTCGATTGCCTCGAGCTCGCGTGCCCGCCCGCGCAACTGCGCACGAACCATCAGGCCCGTCCAGGCCGCCTGTCGCCGGGACTTCTGAAGGCGCTGGTGAACGCCGACGGAGCGACCCGCCAGGGTGCTAACGCACGTCGACCGGCAATCCGCATCGCGCCAGTCTGACGTACTCCTACCAGCACCAATCGACACCCGACCGCTGGTGCGCGAGTGAGGGTCAACGAAAGCACCCGCTGACCGACCGCTGGAGGGACGCACGGCCGAGTGCCAAGGTCGCGTCTGCACCGACGCGACGCGCGGGAACGTTCGAGCAGACAACTGGCCCGCAAGCCGGTTGAGGCCCGCGACGGAGGCCTATCCTGGCGCGTTGTCGTACGAGTTTTCTCGCGCGGCCCGCGCCTCTAGCTCAATGGCAGAGCAGTGGGCTTTTAACCCATTGGTTCTGGGTTCGAATCCCAGGGGGCGCACAACTGCCGCGGCACGCATCGGCGCCAGAGCGCCGGGCAGGCGCCGCACGCTGGTGGTTTGGCCGTGCCAGGCACCGGCTCGCGCGAGCGACGCGAGGTCTGCGACGGGCGGCGCCAGGCACTCGCGGGTGACGCGCCGGCCACATCGGCGCGGTCGCTTGGCACCGCTTACGAGGTGCGGTCGAGGCGGAGGGTCACGGCGCGGGCGGCGACGATCGCTGCCCCGCCGATCACGATCGCGGCGACGATCTGCCACAGCGCGCCGGCACCGTCGGGGAGGTCGAGCTGGAAGTAGTCGCGCAGCGGGGCGATGACGAGCGTCAGCAGGTAGCAGACGAGCATCGCCGCAGCCAGGGCGACCTTCCACCACGCCAGCGGACGGCTCGCCAACACGAGCACCACGAGGGCCACGCCGAGCAGCGTCAGCGTCGCCGCCGAGCGAGCCTGGTCGGTGGTGACGCCGTCGCGGTGCAGCATCAGCTCGAACAGGGTGAACGTGGTGACGCCGGCGATCACGCCGGACGGGATTGAGAACGTCAGCACGCGGCGTAGCAGGCCGGGCCGGATCCGGTCGGAGTTGGGGGCCAGCGCGAGCACGAAGCCGGGCACCCCGATCGAGAACACGTCGATCAGGGTGTGCTGGCGGGGGAGGAACGGGAACGGCACCCCGGCGATCGCCACCAACGCGATCAGCGTGATCGCGTAGGCGGTCTTGGTGAGGAACAGGTTGGCGACCCGGTCGATGTTGTTGATCACCCGGCGTCCCTGGGCGAGCGCCACCGGCAGCGTCGAGAAGCGGTTGTCGAGCAGCACCAGTTGCGCCACCGCCCGGCTGGCGGCCGAGCCGGAGCCCATCGCGATGCCCATGTCGGAGTCCTTCAAGGCGAGCACGTCGTTGACCCCGTCGCCGGTCATCGCCACGACCCGCCCGCGCGACTGCAGCGCTTTGACCATCGCCCGCTTCTGGTGCGGGCTGACGCGCCCGAACACGGCGTGCGTCTCGAGTTGCTCGGCGAGCGCCTCGGTGTCGTCGAGCGGTAGTTCGCGGGCGTCGATCCACCGCTCGGCGTCGGGAACACCGGCACGGCCGGCCACCGTCGACACGGTCCGCGGGTTGTCGCCGGAGATCACCTTGAGCGTGACGCCTTGCTCACGGAAGAACTCGAGGATCTCGTGGGCGTCGGGGCGCACCGTGTCCTCGAGGATCACCACCCCCGCCGGCTCGACCGTGCCCGGCAGCCGATCGCCGGCCCAGTCGTCGCTGCGGGCGACCACGAGCACGCGCTGGCCGGCGTCGGCCGCCCGGGCGACGATCGCGTGGGTCTGGTCGACGAGCGGTCCGGCCATCCCGTCGAGCAGCATCTCGGGCGCCCCCAGGTAGAGCGCGCCCTCGCCGATCCGGACCGCCGACCACTTGCGGGCCGACGAGAACGGCACGCAGTCTTCAGGCTCCCAGTTGTCGCCGCCCTCCACGGGCGGCACGGCCTGACCGATCGCCTGCAGGGTCGGGTTCGGGTTCGGGTCGCCGGCCACGAGCGCGGCGAGCGCGGCGTTGAGCCACCCGTCGTCGCGGTCGCCCACCGGCTCGGTGCGCGAGTATGCGATCGCACCCGTGGTGATCGTGCCGGTCTTGTCGAGGCACAGCGTGTCGACGCGGGCGAGCAGCTCGACCGAGGCGAGTTCCTTGGCGAGGGCCTTCGAGCGGGTGAGTTCGAGCACACCGACGACGAACGCGATCGAGATCAGGAGGGCCAGCCCGGCCGGCACCATCGACACGGCCCCGGCGACCGTGTCGACCGCGGCGTGGCGCCAATCGTCGAGCAGGTTGTACTGGCGGATGAACAGCAGCACCGCGATCGGCGGGATGATCACGAGCTGCCAACGCAGGATCCGGTCGACGTCGGCGCGCAGGCCACTCGGCGTGAGCGCGAAGCGACGGGCCTCGGCGGCCAGCTCGGCGGCGTACGACTCGGCGCCGATCCGGTCGGCGCGCATGAGGCCCGACCCGGCGACCACGAAGCTGCCCGACAACGCCTGGTCGCCGGGCTGCTTGTGGACGGGGTCGGCTTCGCCGGTCAGCAGCGACTCGTCGAGTTCGAGGCCGGTGCCATGGAGCACCTCGCCGTCGACGATGACCTGATCACCGACAGTCAGCACGACGACGTCGTCGGCGACGACGTGTTCGATGTCGACGTCCCGGTCAGCACCGTCGCGGCGTACGCGTGCGTGTGGGGCGTTGAGGACCGCGAGCTGCTCGAGTGCTGTGCGGGCGCGCAGCTCCTGGACCACACCGATCACCGTGTTCGACACGATCACACCGACGAACAAGCCGTCGGCGGGCTTGCCGGCGATCAGCAACACCACGAACAACGCCCCGACGATCAGGTTGACCCACGTGAACACGTTGGCGCGGACGATCTCCGACGTCGTCCGGACCGGCGCGGGCGGGATCAGGTTGACCCGGCCCTGGGCGACCCGTTCGGCCACCTCGGCGTCGGACAGGCCCGCGATCCCGCTCATCGCTCCGGGAACCTAGCGTGGTGGGTCGCTCCCGGCGGGTTGT
>JAEZFY010000228.1 GCA_023417265.1 Actinomycetes bacterium
CACCAGCGTCGAGTGCGCCGACGCCGGACCCGCGACCGCCGTCGCCACGGCGATCAGCAGGGCCAGCAGCACACCGCCGACGGGGATGCGACGCGCGGTCACGACGACTTCCTCCGCAGCGCGACCACCGCGGTGGCCACGCCGATCACGCCCACCGCGAGTCCTATCCCGCCGAGCCAGCGGGCCGTCGTGTCCGAGGCGTCGGACGCGCTCGTCGACGACTCGTCGGCGGCCAGGGTCAGCTCGGGCGCGGGGTGCTCGGGCTCGGAGCCGTCGGAATTCGACGGCTCGTTCCAGTTCACGACCTCACCGTCGGAGTAGGTCTGGGTCGCCGGGAACGCGTACGTGCCGCCGCTCTCGGGGAACGGGCCGACGCGCACCTCGAACAGGCCGAACTGGTCGGGGCCCACGCCGCCGGCGGCGACCGTGGTGGCGTCGGCGGTCCAGGTGACGCGGGTGACCGCTTCGGTGAGCGTGAAGCCGTCGATCTCGACGGGCTCGGGCAGTGCGCTGCGCTCGAGCTCCACGGTCCAGCCGGGGAGGTAGCCGGCGCGCACGGACCGGAACGGGGTATCGGCCGGCAACTCGACGGAGAGCGCGATCGTGCCGGCGGCTTCAGATTCGGTGGGCACCCGGAATACGAGCGTGCCGGAGCCGCCCGGTGCGGCGTCGCTGGAACTGACGCTGACGTGAGCGGATGCGGTGAGGGATGGGGTGACGGCGAGGGCGACGCCACCGAGCAGGGCGAGCCCGAACAGGCGGGCGCGCGAGACAATCGACATGAAGAACTCCTGGAGGAACGAAGGGGTGGGCTGAACGGGAGTTGGCGTTCAGCGCGGTGGGCCGCGATCGGCCCGAACACCGAGCACGGCGAGCTCGCGGGCGACGTCGCCGGCGGGTGGAGCAAACCGCACGGTGGCCACACGCGGCGCGGCGACGTGGCGCGGGAGCAGGAGCGCCCGGGCGAGCGCCGGCAAGCGCTGCAGCCAACGCAGCCCCCAGCGCAGCAGCACCGCTGTGGCGAACGTGACGGCGAGGTGCGCGATCAGCATGCGCGGGTCGGCGTGGCTGGCTGCGGCGGCGCCGGAGGAGTGGCCGGCGTGGGCGGGAGCGTGCCCGTGACCCGACCCGCCGGCGCCGAGCACTGCGTGCAACAGCGGCTGCGCCGTCACGGCAACGGCGACGAGCCGCGGGAACGTCCAGCGCAGGGCCAGCCGCACCGCGGTTGCGGCCAGGGCGGCGGTGACGGCGAACGCGAGCAGGGTGGCGGGCACGGCCAGGTGGCCACCCGCGGCACGGTGCGCCGAGGCGGCCGAACCGACCACGGCCAGGGACACCCCCGACCCACTGACCAGCGCAGCGCGCCAGCGACCGCTCATCGTCGGAACTGTACCGCTGGTCCGCGCGGGCGGCCCGGGACTCTGGTCACATCGCGCAGCTCAGGGAGATGCTGGGGCGCGCAGCCACACCGGGGAACCAGGTGGGATCGCGAGCGCCGCGAACTGGGGTCGCGTGGTGGTGACCAGCACCGGCTCGGGGCCGGCGCCGATGACCTCGACGCGCACCTCGAATCCGACCCGCGTGACCCGCGCGATCGAGCCGGTGACGGTCCCCGGGCCGGCGCGCGCACACAACTCGATGTCGTGCGGGCGAACGAGCCGCCCGGCCAGCCGGGTGGTCGGGCCGAGGAAGCCCATGACGAACTCGTTGGCGGGCCGGTCGTAGAGGTCGTCGGGCGTGCCGATCTGTTCCACCCGGCCGTCGTTGACGACGACGATCGTGTCGGCCACCTCGAGCGCCTCCTCCTGGTCGTGGGTGACGAACACGGTGGTGACGTGGACCTCGTCGTGGAGCCGCCGCAACCACTCGCGCAGCTCCTTGCTGACCTTGGCGTCGAGCGCGCCGAACGGCTCGTCGAGTAGGTGCACCTTTGGTTCCACGGCGAGGGCTCGGGCGAGCGCCATCCGCTGCCGCTGACCTCCCGACAGCTGGCTCGGGAGGCGGTCGCCGAACTGGCGCAGGTGCACGAGGTCGAGCAGTTCGTCGACGCGCCGGTTGACCTCGGGTTTGGGCAGCTTGCGGATCGCCAGGCCGAAGGCGACGTTGCGCCGTACCGAGAGGTGCTTGAAGGCCGCGTAGTGCTGGAACACGAACCCGACGTCGCGGCGTTGGGGTCGCAGGTGGGTGGCGTCGACACCGTCGATGTGGACCGTTCCGGAGTCAGCCCGTTCGAGCCCGGCGACGATCCGCAGCAGGGTCGACTTGCCACCGCCGGATGGGCCGAGCAGGGCGAGCAGCTCGCCGGACGGGATGTCGACGGAGACGTCGTCGAGGGCGACGAAGTCTCCGAAGCGCTTGGTGACGTTGGCGACGGCGATGCTCACGGGTGGCTCTCAGGGTGTCTTGTGTTTGGGTCGGATGATGCCGACGATGACGATGCAGGCAACCGACACGATCGCCAGCAAGAAGGCGGTGGCGTAGGCCCCGGTCTTGTCGAAGTTGAGGTACTGCTCCTCGACGACCAGGGTTGCCGTGCGCGTTCGGCCGAGCAGGTTCCCCGAAACGACTTTGACGGCCCCGAACTCGCCCAGCGAGCGGGCGAGCGTGAGGACCACGCCGTACACCACCGCCCAGCGCATGTTCGGGAGGGTGATCCGCCAGAACGTCTGCCAGCCGCTCGCTCCCAGGCTGTGGGCGGCCTGCTCTTGTTCGATGCCGAGCTCGTGCAGGACCGGGACGACTTCGCGGATCACGAGCGGCAGCGACACGAACACCGTGGCCAGGACCATGCCGGGCGTGGCGAAGATGACCTGCAGCCCCGCGTCCTCGAGCGTCGGGCCGAGCCATCCACGCGTGCCGCTGTACACGAGCAGCAGCGACAGCCCGACGACGATCGGTGACACCGACAACGGGAGGTCGAGCACCGCGTTCAGGACTCGCCGCCCGGGGAACCGGTAGCGCACGAGCAGCACGCCGATCGTGATCCCGAACACAGCATTGATCACCACCGAGATCAGGGCGATCCGCACCGTGAGCAGCAGGGCGTGGCGCGTCTGCGCGTCGGACAGCACGGCCTCCACCGCGCTGAAGTCGTACGAGCGGATCTGCGCCCACAAATTTCCGTCGGCGTCGCCGAGCGCGTGGTGGACGACGAGGGCGACCGGCCACGCGACCAGGAAGAACAGGTAGCCGACGACGATCAGTCGGCGGGCGTACCTACCCACGGCGAGCGATCCGGCGTTGCAGCAGGTCGATCGACACGATCACGACCAGAGCGATGACGAGCAGCACCGAGGCCACCGCGGCGGCGCCGACCCGGTTGTCGTTCTCGATGCTGGCGAGGATGCGCACCGAAGTGACCTCGGTGCGAAAGGGCTTGTTGCCCGACAGCAGCACGAGCGAGCCGTACTCGCTGACGGCCCGGGCGAATGCCAGCGCGGCACCTGCCGCGATCGCCGGTGTCAACGCCGGCAAGGTGATCCGCCGGAAGATCGTGAACGGTCCAGCCCCGAGCGACGCGGCGGCCTGCTCGACCTCGGGGTCGAGTTGTTCGAGCACCGGTTGCACGGCGCGTACCACGAACGGGAGCGTCACGAACAGGAACGCCAGCAGGATCGACGCGCGCGTGTTGGCGAGGTGCACGCCGAGTGGGCTCCGCGGGCCGTACAACGCGAGCAGCACGAGCCCGGCGACGATCGTCGGCAGCGCGAACGGGACGTCGATCAGCACTTCGACGAGGCGTTTGCCGGGAAACTCGTCGCGCACGAGCACCCACGCGATCAGCGTCCCCATGACGACGTTCACGAGGGTCACCACGAGCGCCGCGCCAACGGTCAGCCGGATCGCGGCCAGCGTCTGCTGGTTGCCCACGGCCTGCCAGAACGCGCCCCACCCGCCGTCGGCGGCGGTCACCACGATCGCCGTCAGCGGGATCAGGGCAAGCACCGAGAACCACAGCACCGAGACGCCGAGCGCGAGGGCCGGCCCGCGGCCGCAGCCGCG
>JAEZFY010000001.1 GCA_023417265.1 Actinomycetes bacterium
GCCGACACCGTCGAGCGCAGCGTCGACGACGCCACCTGACCCACCGCGCCGGGCCCGGCGATCAGGAACGGCCGGCGCCGAGCGCGCTCGCCCGGTTCGCCAGGCCGGGCACCCCGAGCCGTTCGGCGATCGCCGCGAACGCCGCCGTCGGACCGGTCCAGCGCCAGTCGTCCACCGACCCGACGGGTACGTCGCGGTCGACCGTGGCGATCTTGCGGAACAGCAGCGCGTGGGCCATGTCGTGCTGCAGGGTGGCGGAGAGCTTGGCCGCGCCGCGCAGGCCGGGTACCTCCCACAGGCTCGCCGCCTCCGGGATGTTCTCGATGTGCTCGTACACGGCGAGTACGGCCGCCGCCGACTTGGCGCCCCACCCGGCGAGCCCCGGGAAGCCATCGGCGCTGTCGCCGACGAGCCCCAGATAGTCGGCGATCGATCCGGGCCCGACTCCGAACTTCTCGCGGACCGCGGCCTCGTCGATCAGCTCGCGCTTGCGACGGTCGTACTGCACCACCCGCGTGCCGACCACACACTGCCCGAGATCCTTATCGGGCGTGACGATCAGCACCTGCTCGACGCGGGGGTCGGCGTCGGCGACCGCGGCCGCCGAGGCGAGCGCGTCGTCGGCCTCCCACTCGACCATCGCCCAGGTCGTGACGCCCATCGCGACGAGCCCTTCTTCCATGAGCGGGATCTGGGTCAGCAGCTCGGGGGGCATCCCGGCACTCGTCTTGTAGCCGGCCCACAAGTCGTTGCGGAACGACTCGATCACATGGTCGCTCGCCACGCCGACGTGCGTTGCGCCCTCCTCGAGCAGCTGCAGCGTCGACGTCAGCACGCCGATCGTGGCGTCGAACGGTCCCGGCTCGCGGGGCGAGTCGCCGCGCCGGTTCATCGATCCGAAGTGCTGCCGGAACAACTCGTAGGTGCCGTCGACGAGATGGACCTTCATAGGCTCTGCCTACTAGAGCACGGGCCCCGATTGCGAGCTGCGGGCTGGACGTCGCCGGCCGGGTGGTTGATGATGAGGGGATCGGGGTACGTCGGGCCGATTCTCGCCGGCGTAGCAAGGGGTAGACAGATGGAGCACGACGACAGGCCCGACCCGGACGTGACGCCGCGCGCGGTGCCACGGCCCGACGACCCGCCGCTGCACATCCGCGAAGCGACGACGCCGCCGGTGTACGACGACCCAGCACCGCTGCCGCCCACCGAACCGATCGTCGAGCGCACGGCCGTGATTCCCGTCCAGCCGGTGCGCCCGGCTGCGCCGATCCCGCCGGTGACCCCCATCGGCCCGACGTTGGGCGATCCGCGCTACCCCGAGCGGTACGTCCGCGAAGAACGCGCCGCGTGGCCGTACGTGCTGGCGTTGTTCGCCCTGCTCGCGGGTGGCTTGGCCGGCTACCTGATCGGAGCCGCGCTCGACGATGACGACGACGACACGGTCGTCGCCCCGCCGGCGTCGGTGGTGGGCGACGGTTCGGACGTTGCCGCCACGCTCGACATGCTGCTGGCCCGCACCCAGGCCGACGGCGAGTACCGCACACCGTCGGAGTACCCGCAACTCGACCAGATCACCGAGATCGACTCGGCCGCCGCCACGGCCGCGCTCGAGGAACAGCTCGCCACGCTCACCGGGGCCGAGGGCGAGTCGGCCGAACTGGCGAACCAGGTCGCCACCCTCGAGACCGCCCTCAACGACGTCACCGAGGAGCGCGACGCGCTCGCCGCTCAGCTCGCCGAAACGGGCGAGGCCGACGGCGACCAGCAGGCGCAACTCGACGCGCTCAACGAGCAGATCGCCACGTTGGAAACCGATCTGGCGACCGCGCGCACCGACCTCGAGGCCGCCAACACCGCCGCCCAGCAGGCTCGCGACGACCTCGCCGAGGCGACCGCCCAGATCGAATCGCTCGACCTGGTCACCGCGCCGAACTACGTGAACGGCGACATCGCCCGGGCGCGCTCGGACGCCGCCGCCAACGGATGGACGTTGATCGAAGAGCCGGCCGAGTCGCCGAGTTCGCCCAACGGCACCGTGTTGCAGCAGGTGCCGGCCGCCGGCGCCAATATGGTGCGCGGCTCGGTCCTCCACGTCACGTTCGCCGAGAACGTGTAGCGGGCGGGGCCGGGGTCCCGCCTGGTCACGCCCGTGAACGCTCGCGCATGAGGGCCAGCTCGACGAGCGAGATCAGCCCGTTCTTGACGTCGCCACGCGAGCGCGCGTCACAGAACAGCATCGGCACGGCCGGGTCGACCTGCACGGCCTCGCGGATCTGGTCGATCGTGTGCGTACGGCGCCCGTCGAACGGGTTGACGGCAAGCACGAACGGCATCTCGCGGGTCTCGAAGTAGTCGACTGCGGCGAAGCAGTCGCTGAGGCGCCGGGTATCGGCGAGGATCACCGCGCCGATCGCCCCGCGCGACAACTCGTTCCACATGAAGTGGAAGCGCTCCTGCCCGGGCGTGCCGAACAGGTACAGCACGATCTCCGGAGTCAGCGTGATCCGCCCGAAGTCCATCGCCACCGTGGTGGTGGTCTTGCCGGTCGTCTTCGACAGGTCGTCGACACCGGTCGACGCCGACGTCATCGCCGCCTCCGACCGCAACGGCTCGATCTCGGAGATCGAGTTGACGAACGTCGACTTGCCGGCACCGAAGCCGCCGGCGACGACGATCTTGACCGGGATCTTCGTGATCGTGGCGGCGACGGGGGAGTGCGGGTCAGAGGTTGCGGACACCGTCGAGCACCCTTTCCAAGAGGCTTGCATAGTTCTTCTCTCGGCGCGTCTGCGCCTGCAGTGCACCGTCGGCGAGCAGGTCGGTGACGAGCACCTTGGCCACCCCGATGGGCACACCGAGTCGGGCCGCGATCTCGATCACCGCCATCGGCGAACGCACGAGGTTGATCAGGTCGACCGCCTCCCACCGGTAGCCGGCGAGCATCTCGTCGGCGCGCGGCGAGGCTTGCACGAGCGTTTCCAGCTCGAGCTCGCTCTCACCGCCGGTGCGTCCGCCGGTGATCGCGTACGGCCGGATCAGGCGGCCGGTCTCGTCGTCGGGGTGGTCGGACATGGTGGTCAGCTTCGCGTCAGCATGAGGCACTTCAGCTCCTCGCGGAGCTCCGGGGTGAGCACGTCGCCGGCACGTTCGGAGAACACTGCGATCTCGTAACCGATCGTGCCGATGTCGGCGTCCTTGGCGGTGACGGCGCACATCAGCGAGCCGTCACGGATGCCGGTGACGAACATCCAGCCGTTCTCCATCTCGACGATCACGTTCGACACGGCTCCGGCACCGAACCGACCCGCCGATCCGTAGGCGAGACCGATCATCCCCGAGGCCACCGCGGCGAGCCGCTCGGCGGTCTCCCGGTTGACGCCGTTGCTGACCGCCAGCGGAAGGCCGTCGGACGACACCACCACCGCCTGCCGGACCGAGACGACCTGCTGGACGAAGCGGGCGACGAGCCAGTTGAGGTTCTCCACTGCAGGGTTCATGCGAGGTCATCTCCCGAGTTGGGGTCGTAGGTGGTGTCGGCCCGGTGGTTCGAGTGGCCGGTCTGGAATTCGGTCTGGAAGGCGCGCAGACGGGCCCGCAGCTGATCAGCACCGAGCGGCGACGCGGTGGTCACCTCGGGGCTGTCGCCGCGCGGGTCGTCGCCGTAGCCGTCGGCGTAGTGCGACTCGCCGCGGTTGCGGGTCGGCAGACCGATCACCGGCTCGACCAGCCCGGGGGCGGTGTCGTCGCCCTGCTGCATCGCCAGCGCGGCGGCGGCCCGGTTGCGCGTCGGCAGGTCGGGCACCGGCGCCAACGGAGCACGCGGGGCGGGCT
>JAEZFY010000086.1 GCA_023417265.1 Actinomycetes bacterium
CCTGCAGACCGACCGGCATCCCGTCGGCAGTGAACCCGGCACACACCGAGCCGGCCGGATTGCCGGTCATGTTGAACGGCGGCGTGTAGGTGACCCAGTTCACCGACGGCTCGCCGTCAAGCGTTCCTTGCTCGCCGGCGCGCCCGGTCTGCCCCGCAGTGGTGGGGCACAGCAGCAGCGGAGCCGTGTGGAACAGCTCGACGAGCCGGTAGTTGAGGCGGTGGGCTTCGACGAGCGCGTCGTAGACGCTGTACATGTCGGTCCCGGCGACGACCTCGATGACCTTGCGCAGCCCGGGGGTGAACGTGTCCCATGCCGGCGTCTCGCGGAACGGTTCGAGCTTGCGGCGCAGTCCGATGAACGCCACCGCGGCCCACGCCATCACCGGGTCGGTGGCGAACACGTCGACCTCGATCACCTCGACCCCGGCGGCCGCGAGCCGTTCGACCGCCGCCCGGCACACTGCGTCGATCTCGGTGTCGTTCGTGCCGAAGCCGAGGGTCGGCGACCACAGCACCGCGTTCGGCAGACCAGGCGACTCGACCGCCGCAGCCCACGACTCGCCGCGCGGCATCGGCAGCGAGTTCATGTCGGACGGGTCGGGGCCGACGGCGACGTCGAGCGCCAACGCCACGTCGGCGATCCGCGCAGCCATCGGGCCGGGCGTCGAGTAGTGCAGCCACGTCGATGCCTCCGGGCCGCCGAGCGGTACCCGCCCGCGGGACGGCTTGAGCCCCGACAGGCCGTTGACGGCTGACGGGATGCGGATCGACCCACCGCCGTCCGAGCCGGTGGCCAGCGGCACCATGCCGGCGGCGAGCGCCGCGCCGGAGCCACCCGACGAACCGCCGGCGCTGCGCTCGGGGTTCCACGGGTTGACGGTGGTGGGGAAGATCTCGTTGCTCGTGTCGGCCTGCCAACCGAACTCGGGCGTGTTGGTCTTTCCGATCACCACGCACCCCGCCGCCCGCAGGCGCTCGACGAGCGGCGAGTCGGTGGTGGCGGGCGCGTCGTCGCGGTGACGGGCCGACCCCCGGGTGGTGACGTAACCGATCGCGTCCTCGAGGTCCTTGACCCCGATCGGCACGCCGGCGAGTGCCCCGACGTCCTCCCCGGCGTCGATCCGTCGATCGACTGCGTCGGCTTCGGCGAGCGCCCGATCGGAGTCGATGGCGACGAACGCGTTGATGACGCCGTTGGTGGCGGCGATTGCCGCGAGGGCGCGTTCGGCCTGCTCGCGCGCCGTCGTCACACCCGTTCGAACCGCCGTTGCGACCTCGCTTGCGGACACACCCCTGAAATCGGACATGGTCGCAAGCTTGGCGGGGCGTCGGCCCGCCACCCGAGTCGGCGGGGGGCGAGTTGGTGGCTTCGCCGGCCGCTCGACTTTGACAGCTACCACCCCGGGTCCGTAGCCTGGAAGCGTTTCCAGTTCCCACGACCCTGAGCCCCGGGCTGGCCACAGCACGCGCAGGCACGTTGGGAAAGACGTGGCCGACCGGGTAACCCTCGACGACGTTGCGCGCTTGAGCGGCGTGTCTCGGGCGGCCGCCTCGCGAGCCCTCAACGGGCGCCCCGGCGTGGCCGAGGAGGTCCGCCAGCGGGTACTCGAGGTCGCCGAGACGGCCGGCTTCCGCCCGAACCGGGCCGCCCGCAACCTCGCCTCCGGGCTGTCGTCGGTGGTCGGACTGGTGCTACCCACAGCCGACCTCACGTTCGACCCGTACGGGGCTGCGATCACCCAAGCGGTCGGCCGGGCGACCGCGGCCCGCGACCTCGGCTTGATGCTGCACCTCGCGGCCGAGGTACCGGGCCAGACCGTCCACCACATCCTGCGCGACGGGTTGATCGACGGCCTGCTCGTCAGCACGGTGGCGGTCGGCATCCGCTGGGTCGACGAACTGCTCGACTCCAACCTGCCGACCGTGCTGATCGGAACGCACCCGACGCGCACCGACGTCGTCAGCGTCGATGTCGAGAACGTCGAGTCGGCAGCGGCCGCCGTGACGCACCTGTTCGAGCAGGGCTGCCAGCGCGTCGGCTGCATCACCGGAAGGCTCGACCGGGCCGACGCCCGGCGCCGGCTCGAGGGCTACCAACTCGCCCACGCACGGGCCGGACGGGCCGTGCCCACCGAACTCATCGCCGAGGGCAACTTCACCCGCCAGTCGGGTGCGCGTATGGCCGTCGCTCTGGCCGAGGCCGGGGCCGACGGCGTGTTCGCCGCCAACGACGAGATGGCGGTCGGGGCGATGTGGACCTTGGCGCACCGCGGTGTGCGGATTCCCGACGACGTGATGATCGTCGGCTTCGACGGCACCGCCCTCGACGAGTTCCACGAACCGACCCTGACCAGTGTCGCCCAGCCGTTCGACGAGATCGGGCGGCTTGCGGTCGAGCGCCTGATCGCGCTCGTGACCGGTCTCGGCGAGCGGACCTCGATCACGGTCGCCCCGCAGCTGGTGATCGGTGGGTCCTCGACCCGCTGACGCGCTGCTTGTCCGCTCAACGGACAGCTGTACGCTGGCTGGCCGATGACCGCCGTCGCGTTCCCCCCTCCCGCCGACCAGCGCGCCGACGCGATCGTGCTCGTCCACGGGGCCTGGGTCGGCGAGTGGAGCTGGCTGCCGGTGCTCCCGCGGCTGCAGGCAGGCGGCCGCCCCGTGCACAACGTGTCGCTCACCGGGCAGGGTGCGCGCCGTCACAGCGGCGGCGCCCACGTGACGCTCGCCGACCACGTCGCCGACGTCGTCGGGGTGATCACGACCTTCGACCTGACACGTGTGACGCTCGTCGGGCACAGCTACGGCGGCCGCGTGATCACCGCCGCCGCGCCCCACGTGGCCGAGCGGCTGGCGGCGATGGTGTACCTCGACGCCCACGCCCCGAGCGGCCCCGACGCCGGCCAGCCGCCCGACCGGATCGCCCTCGCCGAAGCCAACGGGGGCCTGCTGCCGTTCACCGGCTACGACCACGACGTCGACCAACTCCCCACCGAGCAAGCTCGGGCGTGGTTCCTCGAGCGCACCGTCGCCCACCCGTTCCAGACGTTCGTCAGCGACTGGCAGCACCCCGTACCGTCCGGCGTGCGACCCACCTACGTGTTCGCCACCGAGAGCCCCGGCACACGGTTCGGCGGGTACGCGGCCGGCGCCCAGGCCGACCCGGCGTGGCGCTACGTCGAACTCCCCGGCCCACACTTCCTGATGTTCAGCCACCCCCAAGAGGTCGCCGACATCATCCTCACCGCCTAACCGACGTCAACGCCCGGTCCGCGGGCGCCGTCACCCGCGAGTCCTTCCGGGCGGGTCAGGACCAGATGCGGGTGGCGAGGGCGACGGTGTGTTCGAGCTTGGCCCACTGTTCGTCGGGGGTCAGGTCGTTGCCCTCGATCGTCGAGGCGAACCCGCATTGCGGCGAGAGGCAGCACTGGTCGAGGGCGACGTACTGGGTGGCCTCGGCCACGCGGGCGGCGATCGCGTCGTACGACTCGAGCTCGGGGCGCTTGCTGGTGAGCAGGCCGAGCACCACCGTCTTGTCGGCCGGCACGAAGCGCAGCGGTTCGAAGCCACCCGAACGCGCGTCGTCGTACTCGAGGAAGTACGCGTCGACGTCGAGTTCGTTGAAGAGCACCTCGGCCACCGGCTCGTAGCCGCCCGATGCAAAGTGCGTGCTGCGGAAGTTGCCGCGGCACAGGTGCACGCCGACGGTGAGGTCGGCCGGGCGGCCGGCGAGGGCCGCGTTGATCAGCTCGGCGTACGCCCGCGGGAGGTCGTCGGGGTCGTCGCCGCGGTCGACCGCACCCTGGCGCATGACGGGATCGCAGAGGTACGCGAGGTTGGTGTCGTCGAGCTGGATGTAGCGGCAGCCGGCGGCGTAGAGGGCGGCGATCTCGGCTTGGTAGCTGGTGGCGAGGTCGGCGAAGAACGGTTCGAGGTCGGGGTACGACTCGATGTCGATCGCCGCCCGACCGCCGCGGAAGTGCACCATCGTCGGCGAGGGGATCGACACCTTGGGGGTCTTGGTGGTGACCGAGGCGAGGAACTCGTAGTCGGCGACCTGGATGTCGCGGGCGTGCCGGAGCGTGCCGGTGACGGAGATCTTGGGCGGGGTCATGTGCACCGTGTCGGCCGAGTCGGAGCTGGCGGCGATGTTGCCGGTGACGGTGACGCCGTCGAGCTGCTCGAGGAAGTCGAGGTGGAACCAGCGCCGCCGGAATTCGCCGTCGGTGATCGCCTGCATCCCGGTGGCTTCGAGCCGGGCGACGGCGGCCGTGATCTCGGCGTCCTCGACCGCGCGCAGCTCGGCCGCGGTGATGTCGCCGGCGGCGAGCTGGGCCCGGGCGGTGTGGATCGACGCGGGGCGCAACAGGCTCCCGACGTGATCGGCACGGAACGGCGGATCGAGCGGCGACATGACCGCGATCATGGCAGCGCTTCCACACCCGTCGGCGACCCGTGCCACACTCCGGCTCGCCTGACGGACAGGTGTCCGCATAGTGTCCTGGGCGTCACCGGCCGGCCGGGAACGCGCCAGCCACGGTGTCCAGGGGGAACGGATGGGTATCCAGGAGCTGTTCGACGTAGCGGGCCTCGGCGCGGTCGTCACCGGCGGCGCGAGCGGGCTCGGCCTCGCCTACGCCGAGGCGTTGGCCGAGGGCGGGGGGCGGGTCACGATCCTCGACGTCGATGCCGAGCGGGTGCAGCGCGAGGTCGCCCGCCTCACCGCCGCCGGGTTCGACGTGCGCGGCGCCGAGGTCGACGTCACCGACCACCCCCGGCTCGACGCGCTCGTCGACGAAGCAGCCGAGGAGTACGGCGGGCTCGACGTGATGTTCGCCAACGCCGGCGTCGACCCGGGTCCGGGCTTCGCCGCAGCGTGGGACGGCAAGGGCCGCAACCCGGACGGTGCGCTGGAGAACTACACCACAGAACGGTGGCAGCGGGCGATCGACGTCAACCTCACCGGCCTGTTCGCGTCGGCGCGGGCGGCCGCCCGCCACATGAAGCCGCGCAACTCGGGGCGGATCATCTTCACGACGTCGGTTGCCGGGCGCAAGAACGAGTCGGTGATCGGCGCCGCCTACATGGCCGCCAAGGCCGGTGCCGCGCACCTGATGCGCAACGTGGCGCTCGAGCTCGGCCCATACAACATCGCCGTCAACGCGATCGCGCCGGGATGGTTCGTCACCAACATCGGTGGCGGGCACGCCCACAACCCCGATTCGCAGGCCGCCATGGCGCGGGTGATCCCGATGCACCGGGTCGGCTGGCCCGACGACATCAAGGGCCTGGCGATCTTCCTGAGCAGCCCCGCCAGCGCCTACATCACCGGGGTCGAGATCACGATCGACGGCGGCTGGCGCCTCGGCCGCGCCGACTGAGCAGCACGAAACCACGGAGAGGAGAGACACCGCGCATGCCCGCCTTCGACTTCGGCCAACCGGCCCGGGGCGTGATGCAGATGGCCTACATCTGCCCCGACATCGACGCCGCCATGGCGGCGTGGACCGGCGAGCTGGGCATCGGCCCGTGGTTCCTGCTCGACGACTTCACCGGCGTCGACCCGGTGTACCGAGGCGCGCCGTGCGAGGCCCACGTGAAGCTGGCGATGGCGTTCGCCGGGCACATGCAGATCGAGCTGATCCAACCCACCGACGAGCACCCCTCGGTGTACCGCGAGGCGCGCGACGCCCGCGGGTGGGGGTTCCACCACTACGGCTTCACGACCGCCAGCTTCGCCGACGACCTGGCCGGCTACGTCGGGCGCGGGTACGAGGTCGCCTTTCAGTGCGGCGTGCCCACCGGTGGGTCGGTCGCCTACCTCGACACGAACGGCACGCTCCCGGGCTATCTCGAGCTGATCGAGTCCGGGCCCCAGATGGAGGCGGCCTTCACCGAGTTCTGGAAAGCCTCGCTCGGCTGGGACGGCCGCGATCCGGTGAGGCCGTTCGCATGAGGGCGGTGCGCTATCACGGCACGCGCGACGTGCGCGTCGACGAGATCGAGGCGCCGGTGGTGCGCCCGGGCACGGTGAAGGTCGCCCCGGAGTGGTGCGGCATCTGCGGCAGTGACGTCCACGAGTACGTCGCCGGTCCCGAGACGATCCCCGCGGTCGGCAACCCCCACCCGATCACCGGCGAGGTGGTGCCGATCGTGCTCGGCCACGAGTTCGCCGGGCGGGTCGTCGAGGTCGGCGAGGGTGTCAGCGGGGTGGCCGTCGGCGAGGCCGTGGCGATCGAGCCGATCCTTCGCGACAACACCTGCCGGTACTGCGCAGCCGGCGACTACAACTTCTGCCCGTCGATCGGGTTCCACGGCTTGAGTGGCGGCGGGGGCGGGTTGGCCGAGTTCACGGTCGTGCCCGAGTACATGGTGCATCGCCTACCGGCGTCGCTGCCCACCGACATCGGCGCCCTGATCGAGCCGCTCGCGGTCGGCTGGCACGCCGTGCGGCGGGCCGAGTTCGCGCCCGGCCAGACCGCCCTCGTGGTCGGCGCCGGGCCGATCGGCCTGGTGACACTGCTGGCGCTGAAGGACGCCGGGGCGGGTTTCGTCGCCGTTGCCGAACTGTCGCCGGCACGCAAGCTCAAGGCCGAACAGATGGGTGCCGACTTGGTCCTCGATCCCACCGTCGACGACGTCGTCGGCGTCGTGCACGCCCGCACGGGTGGCGGTGCCGATGCGACGTTCGACGCCTCGGGCCATCAGGCGACGCTGACGCTCGCCTTGCAGGCGGTGCGCAAGCAGGGCCGCGTCGTCAACATCGCCCTGTGGGAGCACCCGGCCGAGATCGACATGTTCCAGTTCCTGTTCACCGAGGCGTCGTTGACGTCGAGTTGCGCCTACGCCAACGACCACGCTGCGGTGATCGCCGCCTTGGCCTCGGGGCGGATCGATGCGGCGCCGCTGATCACGAAACGGATCGAGCTCGAACAGGTGGTCGCCGAAGGGTTCGAGTCGCTCGTGTCGAGCCGCGATCGCGACGTCAAGATCCTGGTCCGCCCATGAGCGTTCGGGAACCGATGCTGTTCTGCGGTTTCCATTGCGGTCCCGCGCAACGAAGTGTACTTTTCGGTGTGCGCGCCGTTGTTCGTATCTCGAACCGCAGGGGGAAGCCGGCTCGCACCAGGGGGAAGCCGTGACGGCGACGTTCACAGAGACGTATCACGACATCAACGGCATCGCCACGGCCGTGCTCTCGGCCGGCGACGGCGCCGGTCCCCCGGCGGTGTTCTTCCACGGCGCCGGCACCGCCTCAGGCTTCGACTGGCTGCTCCCGATCGCCGAACACGTCCGCCTGATCGTCCCCCAGCATCCCGGCTTCGGCGCTTCGGGCGACCCGGCCCTCCCCGGCCCCGATCACCTCGCCCGGCACCATCTCGACGTGCTCGCCGCGATCGGGATCGAGCATTTCAGCCTGGTCGGTCAGTCGATGGGCGGGTGGACCGCGGCGACGTTGGCCACGTTCGTGCCGGAACGCCTGCACCGGCTCGTGCTCGTCGCCCCGGTCGGCCTCGACGTGCCCGAGCACCCCACCGTCGACCTCGCCGAGGTCGCCCCGGCCGACCTGCCGGGCTACCTGACGGCCGACGTCGAGAAGGTATTCGGGCCCGCCGACGGGCCGCCACCACCACCCGAGTTCCTCGCCGCGCGTGGCCGTGAAGCCGCCTCGTTCGCGACGATGTGCTCGCGCGGCCTCCCCCACGAGACGGGTCTGGCGCGATGGTTGCACCGCATCGACGTCCCCACGCTCGTGCTGTGGGGTGAAGCCGACCGGCTCGTGCCGTTCGGGCAGGCCGCCGTGTGGGCCGCGGCCCTGCCGCAGGCGACGGTCACGAGCATCCCCGGCGCAGGTCACCTGTTGTTCGAGGAACGTGCCGAGGCGGCCACGATCGTCGCCGACTTTCTGCGTGGGTAGCCCGGGGAGCCGCTCACGCCGTCCGATCAGGCCACCCGGCCCGATCACCACCACCGCCCACACGGGCGACCGAACACAACTGGGGGAAGCAATGCGCAGTACGACCAAGACGTCGCAGCGCTCGACGAAGCGGCTGGCCGCCGCACTCGCGGCCACCGTGCTCGTGGTAGCGGCGTGCGGCGGCGACGATGACGACGACGCCGGCGATGACGGACCGGCGGCCACCGAGGCACCCGCGGCCACCGCCGCGCCGGCCGCCACACAGGCACCGGCCGCCACGGAGGCACCCACCGGCACCGACGCCGGCGGCACCGCCCCGGCCGGCGGCGAGATGCTCGTGCAGCCCGGTGCCTGCGGGCTGGGCACCGGCGAGGAGGCCACCGGCGAACCGCTCAAGCTGGGCGGCCTGGCCACCAACATTCCCGGCGTCGACTTCACCTGGATCCCGCAGATGGCGAAGATCTACTTCGATTGCGTCAACGCCAACGGCGGCATCTACGGGCGCCCGATCGAGTACTCGTACGAAGACGTCGCACCCGACCCGGCCGTGCTTTCGGCCGCCGCCACCAAGCTCGTCGAAGAGGACCAGGTGCTCGCCGTCGTCGGCAACACCGAGCTGCTCGAATGCGACGTCAACGGCCAGTACTACGCCGATCACGGCTATCACCCGATCATCGCCGGTGTCGCCCCGGGCTGCTTCCTGTCCGACCAGTGGTCGGCGGTCAACATGGGCCCCTACTACTCGAACCTGGGCGCGGCCCAAGCAGCCGTGCGCGCCGGGGCGGCCGGCAAGCTCGTCGTCGCCTCGCCCGATCAGCCGGGCATGGACTTCAACAACACGTCCGTGCTCGACCTGGCCGAAATGGAAGGGCTGGAGTCCGAGGGCATTCTCGAGCCGGTGCCGATCGCCGATCCGGCCGGGTTCGCCCAGCGCCTCGTCCAGGCGGCCGGCGAGGGCGGCGGTGTCGTGCTCAACTTCACCGGCCCGACGGTCACCCCGCTGCTGCAGGCGATCGCCGAGCAAGGCCTCATCGACTCGGTCATCTGGGCCAGCGCGACGCCGCCCAACGACCCGTCGGTCGCCCAGGCGCTGCAGGACTGCTGCGGCAGCGATTGGAACGGCAAGTTCCTGATCAACGCCGAGTTCAACGTGCTCGACTCGGGCCTCCCCGACAACGACAAGATGCTCGAGATCCACGCCGCCGCCGGGGCCGAGTTCCCGATCTCGTCGTTCTCGCAGATGGGCTACCTGGTCGGCAAGTTCACCACCGAGGCGCTGCTGCGGATGGGCCCCGACGCCGAGTACACCGTCGAGTCGGTGAACGCCGCGATCTACGCCCTCACCGGCGCCGAGAGCGACATGCTCTGCAAGCCGTGGTACTACTCGAGCGGCACCGGTGCCAACGTGTCGAACAACGCCGATCGCACGGTGGTACCCGAAGACGGGAAGATGGTGCTGTTCGAGGACTGCTTCGACATCGCCGAAACCCCGAACAACCCGCTCGCCGAGATCCGCGCCGCCGAAGCGGCCCGCTGACCGAGCACTGATACCTGTGGAGCCGGTCGGCCTGCGGTCGGCCGGCTCCACCCGACCTGTCACTCCCCGTTGCGTCACGGAGTTCGATGCCTGACTTCAAGCCATATCTCGTGATCGGGCTGGCGCTCGGTGGCGTCTACGCCATGAGCGGCGTCGGCCTGGTGGTGCTCTACCGCACGACCGGCGTGCTCAACCTGTTCTACGGGGCGATCGGCGCGCTCGGATCGCTCACCGCCTGGGAGTTGATCAACGAGCACGGGTGGAACCAGTGGTTGGCGTTCGCCACGGCGATCGTGCTGGCAGGTGTGTTGACACTCGCCTACGGCTGGTTCCTCGGGCCTCCGCTGGCCGAGCGCGACCCGCTCGTCAAAGCCGCCGCCTCGCTCGGGTTCGCGTTGATCCTGCTCGGCTTCATGCAGTGGTACTGGACCCCGACCGTGCGCTCGCTGGCGTTGCCGACCTCGCGGGCGCAGTACGTCAACGGCTGGCTCAAGATCAACTGGACGCAGGGCGTGGCGATGCTGTTCCCCATCGCCGTCGCCGCGCTCACGCTGGTGATGCTCAACCGCACCAAGGTCGGCACGGCGATGCGGGCGCTCGCCGACCACCGCGAGAACAGCGCCCTGCTCGGGCTCCCGGTCCGCAAGGTCGAAGCGGTGGCCTGGTTCGGTTCGGGTGTCCTGTTCGGCGTGTCGGGCCTGCTGCTCGCCAACCTCGTGTCGATGGAGATCGCCGCGCTGACGTTCACGCTGCCGGTCGCCGCCCTGGCGGCGGCGCTGATCGGCCGGGTCGAGTCGTTGTGGACCACCGTCGCCGCGGCGTTCGTGATCGGGCTCGTGCAGTCGTCGCTGAGCGCCACCCCGTCGGTGGCGTCGTACCGCGGTACGACGCCGTTCGTCGCCGCGATCCTCGTGCTCGTGTGGTTCGGGTGGCGCGGCCAGACCGTGCGGCGGGTCGCCTGATGACGGCCACTCCCCCGACGCCCAACCCGGCCACCGTGACCGCCACCGCCCAGCCGACGGGAGCCGACACCCGGCTGCCGTCGGTGCTCACCGCGGCGACGCCGCGGCGGATCGCCGTGTTCGCCGCCGCCGTGGCGGTCGCCCTGTTCGTGCTCCCGGCGGTGCTCAGCGCGTTCTGGATGAAGATCATGTTCGAGATGGCCGCCTATTCGCTGGTGGCGCTCGGGCTCGGCCTGCTGGTGGGTCGCACCGGCATGTACTCGCTGTGCCAGATCCCGATGGTGGCGGCCGGGGCGTGGTTCGCCCTGCGCCTGCACTATTGGCTCGGGGCCCTGCCGTTCCCCGTGATCGTCGTGTTGGCCGGGCTGCTGACCGGGCTGCTCGGCATCGTGATCGGCCTGCCGGCGCTGCGCCTCTCGGGCCTCTACCTGGCGCTCGTCACGCTGATGGCGGCTGGGGCGATCACGCTCGTGCTGACCACGCAGAAGTTCCCCAACAGCAACAAGGGCTTCTGGGGCTACGACCCGCGCAACCCGTCCGGCCAGCACGTGCTCCCGCGTCCGTCGGTCGCCAGCAGCGACATCGCCTACTTCCGCTACACGGTGGTGATCGCGGCGATCGTGTTCCTGCTCGTCGGCTGGCACATCAAGGGCAAGCCCGGTCGGGCCTGGGCGGCGATCCGCCACTCGGAGCTGACCGCCACGGCTGCCGGCGTGAACACCACGCTCTACAAGCTGTGGGCGTTCGCCCTCTCGGCGGTGGTCACCGGCATCGCCGGGGCGGTGCTCGTCGCCGGGGCCGGCGTCACGCCCAACCAGTTCCCGGTGCACGAGTCGATCCTGCTCCTGGCGGTCGTGCTGCTCGGCGGCGTCTACAACCTGTGGGGCGCGCTCGTGGCGGCGTTCTTCATGCGCGTGCTCCCGCAGATCCTCGACAAGCGGCTCGGCCTGCCCCCCGAGGTGTTGACGATGCTGTTCGGGCTGGGCGTCATGCAGGTCCTGCTCGTGCAGCCCCGCGGCGTCGTCGAAGACCTGCGCAGGCTCGGACTGTTGATCGGCAGCAGGCTCGGCCTGGTGCGGCGGGCGCCGCTCGCGGCGACGGGAGAACTGGCCGGATGATCGAGATCCGCGACCTCACGGTGCGCTTCGGCGGCGTCGTGCCGCTGGACACGATGACCGTCACGATGCGCCACGGGGTGAACGGCTTGATCGGCCCGAACGGGGCCGGCAAGACCACGTTCTTCAACGTCCTCAGCGGGTTCGTCAAGCCGGCCGAAGGGGCGGTGGTGGCGTTCGCCACGGACCTGCTCGAGTTGCCGGCGTTCCGCCGCGTGCGGTGGGGCCTGCGGCGGACGTTCCAGACCGAGCAGGCCGTCGCCGAGATGTCGGTGTTCGAGAACGTGCTGCTCGTGCTCGAGCACTCCGGCACGGCCGCGGCGAACCGCCGCAGCGACGTGCTCGCGGCGGTCGAACTGGTGGGCCTCGGGCACGCCCTGCAACGCCCGGTCGGCTCGCTCGGCGCGGCCGAGCGGCGCCTCGTCGAGGTCGCCCGCGCGGTGGTCGGCCCGCCCAAGCTGGTGCTGCGAGACGAACCGGCCGCCGGGCG
>JAEZFY010000109.1 GCA_023417265.1 Actinomycetes bacterium
TTTCGGACCTGGCACCAGATGACCGGTCAGCGGAGGCCGGCGGCGGCGAGGGCTTCGGGAGCGTGGCGACGCGGAGCACCTGCAGAACGTCACGATCGGGGTCGGGGGAGTTGCGCGGGGCGATCACCCGCCGGAACCCGAGCCGGGCCGCCTCGGTGAGTCGCCGCCCGGCGTGCGCGGCCTGGCGCACCTCGCCCGCCAGGCCGACCTCGCCGAAAGTGACGACGTCGTTGGGGAGCGGCACGCCGATGATCGACGAGGCGACGGCGAGGCACACGGCGAGGTCGAGCCCCGGCTCGGCGAGCCGGACCCCACCGACCGCCGACGCGTACACGTCGTGCTGGCCGGCGGGCACGCGGGCGCGCTGCTGGAGCACCGCCAGCAGCATCGCCAGGCGGTTGCCGTCGAGGCCCTGCGCGGTGCGCCGGCAGGGCACGCCCTCGACGCCCCGGGTGGTCAGCGCCTGGACCTCGACGACGAGCGGGCGGTGACCCTCGACGGTGGGGACGATCGCCGAGCCCGGGACGCCCGTGCGGCGGTCGCCCAGGAACAGTTCGCTCGGGTCGGGCACCCCGACCAGGCCGTCGCCGGCCATCTCGAACAGCCCGAGTTCGCTGGTGGGGCCGAACCGGTGCTTCACGGCGCGCACGAGTCGCAGCGCGTGGTGGCGCTCGCCCTCGAACGCGAGCACCGTGTCGACGACGTGCTCGAGCACCCGCGGGCCGGCCAGCGACCCTTCTTTCGTGACGTGCCCGACGAGCACGACCGGGATGCCGGTGCGCTTCGCCACGGCGACCAGTTCATGCGCGCATTGGCGGACCTGACCGACCGAGCCGGGCGGCGACCCGAGCGCCGGATCGTGCACGGTTTGGATCGAGTCGACGACCACGACGCCCGGTTGCAGCGACTCGATCGCCCCGAGCACGTGCGGGAGCGACGTCTCGGCCGACAACCACAGGTCGTCGCGCACCGCCCCGAGCCGGCTCGCCCGCAAGCGCACCTGCTGGGCGCTCTCCTCGGCGCTCACGTACAGAGCCCGCCCTGGCCACGCCGCCAACAACTGCAGCAGCAGCGTGCTCTTACCGACGCCCGGCTCGCCGCCGAGCAACGTCACCGACCCGGCGACCAGCCCGCCGCCGAGCACCCGGTCGAGCTCGCCGATGCCGGTGGCCTGGGGCGTGGCGGCGTGTGGATCGACGTCGCCGATCGGCACCGGCGCGGCCGCTGCCGCCACGATGACCGGGGCCGCGGCCGACCCGACCAGCTCCTCGACGAGCGTGTTCCAGGCCCCGCAGCCCGTGCACCGGCCGCCCCACTTGGGGTGCGCGGTGCCGCACTCGGTACACACGTGTTCGGTTCTGCGTTGGGCCACGCCGGTGAGCATGGCAGGACGGTGTTGCAGAGAGGGGGGAGGGTCGCAGATCCGCCCGCACGGGTAGCGTCGGGGGCATGGCCTCCGCTTTCCCGCCCTTTGACGGTTCCGCGCCCAAGCGTCAACAGTTCTCCGAGCCGCCGGAGATGGGCATCGACCCGAACAAGCGCTACACGGCCACGATGACCACCTCGATGGGTGAGCTCGTGATCGCGCTCGACCCGATCAAGGCGCCCGTCACCACCAACAGCTTCGTGTTCCTGGCGCTCCACCACTACTTCGACGGGATCATCTTCCACCGCATCATCAACGGCTTCGTGTGCCAGGGCGGCGACCCCACCGGCACCGGCCGCGGCGGCCCCGGCTACCGTTTCGACGACGAGCTCCCCAAGCCAGGTCAGTACGAGATCGGCTCGGTGGCGATGGCCAACGCCGGCCCGAACACGAACGGCAGCCAGTTCTTCTTGATCTCCGGCCCGAGCGGCGCCGGGCTGCCCCCGCAGTACAGCCTGTTCGGCAAGATCGTGAAGGGCCTCGACGTGCTCGACCAGATGCAGCGCGTCAAGACCGGCCCCGGCGACCGTCCGGTCGACGACGTCGTCATCGAGTCGGTGACGATCACCGAACACGCCGACTGACCGCCGGCGCCCCCCGGCCGGCGCCGCGGCAGCATCACGGAGCGGGACGCTCGCCGTCACTACGTTGGGCGCCGTGTCCGACGGCACCGCCGAGCTGAACACAGCCCCCCAACGCGACCCCAGCCAACGCGTCCCGGCGTGGATGATCCGGGCGATCCTCATCTTCTGGGGCGGCTTCCTCGCGGTCGGGGTCGTGCGCCACATCTGGGGTCGCATCGACTCGCTGATCCTGCTGCTCGTGGTGTCGCTGTTCCTCGCCTTCGCGATCGAGCCCGGCGTCAACCGGCTCGCCCGGCGGGGATGGAAGCGCGGCCGGGCGACGTCGCTGATCCTGCTCGGCACGATCGTGGTGGCGCTCGCCTTCGTGAGCGCGATCGGTGCGCTCGTCGCCAGCCAGATCGTCGACCTGCTGCAGAACTCGGAGAGCTACATCACCGACACGGTCGACCGCGTCAACAGCACGTTCGGCACGAACCTCGACGCCCAGGAAGTGATCGACGAGTTCAACGACCCGGACGGGCCGGTGCAGGGCTTCATCGACGCCCAGAGCGACAACGCCGTGGCGCTCTCGCTGACCGCCCTGAACGGACTCGTGCAGACCTTCTCGGTGCTGCTGTTCACCTACTACCTCGTCGCTGACGGGCCGCGCCTGCGGCGGGCGATCTGCAGCCGGCTGCGCCCCGACCGGCAGCGCCAGGTGCTCGCCGCGTGGGAGCTGGCGATCGGCAAGACCGGCGGTTACCTCTACTCGCGGCTGTTGCTCGCCGCGCTGTCGGCGTTCTTGCACTGGGTCGTGTTCCAGTCGGCCGGCATCGAGGCGCCGATCCCGCTCGCCCTGTGGGTCGGCGTGGTCAGCCAGTTCCTGCCGGTGGTCGGCACGTACATCGCCGGCGTGCTGCCGGTGGTGTTGACGTTCCTCGACTCGCCGGTGAAGGCTGCGATCGTGCTCGGGTTCATCGTCTTGTACCAGCAGATCGAGAACTACTTCTTCGCGCCCCGCATCACCGCCCGCACGATGGAGCTGCATCCGGCCGTGGCGTTCGGGGCGGCACTCGCCGGGATTGCCATCCTCGGCGTGGCCGGAGCGATCCTCGCCCTTCCGGCGGCGGCCATGCTGCAAGCGCTCGGCGGCGAGTGGGGCGAACGCCACGAGGTGGTCGACAGCGAGTGGACCGATGTCGAGTCGCCCGACATGGCGACCCCCGACGAACCATGACGGGTGTCGATCCGGCTGCGTTCGCTCCGGTAGCCGTCACGACCCGCTCGCGGTTCCGCGAGAGCGTGCACTTCGGCGCCGCCGTCGGCCTCGCCGCCGACGGTTCGCTGGCCGTCGCGATCGGTGACCCACACCTCACGATCCTCCCGCGCTCGTCGAACAAGCCGCTCCAAGCCCAGGCGATGCTCGAGCTCGGATGGCGGCCCACGCCCGAGCAGTTGGCCGTGGCGTGCGCCAGTCACGCCGGCACACCCGCCCACTTGGCGGTCGTCGAGTCCACCCTCGCCGCGGTCGGCCTCACCGCCGACGCGCTCGGCAACACGCCGGCGTTGCCGCTCGACACCGCCGCCGCCGAAGCGCTCCTGCGCAGCGGCGGCATGGCCTCGGCGCTGCTCCAGAACTGCTCCGGCAAGCACGCGGCGATGCTCGCCACGTGCGTCGTCAACGGCTGGGACCGGGCCGGCTATCTCGCCGAGGAACATCCGCTGCAGGCCGCGATCACCGCCCGCTTCGCCGAGCTGACGGGGTCGCCAGACGACGTGTTCGTCGGCATCGACGGCTGCGGGGCGCCGACCCATGCGGCGTCGCTGAGCGGTCTGGCGGCCTCCTACGCCAACCTGGCGCGGTCGCGGGGGCCGGTGTGGCAAGCGATGAACGGCCACCCCGAACTGGTCGACGGCGAGGGCCGCACGGCCACGCGGTTGATGCAGATGGTGCCCGGCCTGATCGCCAAGCCCGGGGCCGAAGGCGTGTTCGCGGCGGCCCTGCCCGACGGGCGGGCGGTCGCCCTCAAGATCGCCGACGGCAGCAGCCGGGCCACCGGCCCACTGCTCGCCGACGTGCTGCGCCGCCTCGACGTCGACGTCGACCCGGCCGACGTCGCCGCCCCCGTCCTGGGCCACGGCCAGCCGGTCGGGAACATCAGCGTGCTCTAAGAGGCTCGGCGGGAGCGGGTCACCATCGAGAGTGCCCGGAGACCGCGCCGATGGCTGGTCGAGGCCGTCCGCGAGTGCCTGGCACCGCCCGTCGGGGGCCTCGCGTCGCCCGCGTGAGCCGGTGCCTGGCACGACCAAACCACCAGCGTGCTGACCGTGCCCGGCACCGGCTCGGCGACATCGGCACGCACTCCGACGGGCGGCGCCAGGCACCCTCGTCGGTGCCCAACACCGTCAATCCGCTGAGCCGCCAGGCACTCGCAGGGGACGATGCCGGACCGACCATTTGATCGGACGAGACCTCGCTGGGGGCCCGGTCGGCGCCGGGCACGCGCGCTCGTAGACTTTCCGGCATGCACACGCTCGCCCAGCCACCGGCGATCCTGCCGCAGGCCAACGACCCGTGCTGGTGCGGGAGCGGTCGCAAGTACAAGCGCTGTCACCGCAAGGACGAAGGCCGCGTGCTGCCCGGTGTCGTATCGCCGATGCGCACCGTACCGGCCGAGATCGCCCGGCCTCCGTACGCCGACACCGGCGACGTCTCGGCCTGGGACGAACCCCGGGTCAAGTCACCCGACGTGATCGAACGGATGCGCCACGCCGGCCAGGTCGCGGCCGAGATCCTGCGTCTCACCGGCGAGTTCCTGCGGCCCGGCATCACCACCGACGAAGTCGACGAGTACTGCCACAACCTCTACCTCGAGCGCGGTGCCTACCCGTCGACGCTGAATTACCACGGCTACCCGAAGAGCCTGTGCACCTCGGCCAACGAGGTGATCTGCCACGGCATCCCCGACAGCCGGGTGATCCAGGACGGCGACATCATGAACCTCGACGTCACCGCCTACATCGGTGGCGTCCACGGCGACACCAACGCCACGTTCTTCGTCGGCGACGTCGACGCCGCCAGCCGCGAGCTCGTCAGGGTCACCGAGGAATGCATGTGGAAGGGCATCGAGGCGGTCAAGCCCGGTCGCCCGATCAGCGACATCGGGCGGGCGATCGAGGACCACGCCAAGGCTTACCGTTACGGCGTCGTCAAAGCGTTCGTCGGGCACGGCATCGGCGAGCAGTTCCACACCGACATCCAGGTGCTGCACTACTACGACTCGCGCAGCTCGATGATCATGCGGCCCGGCATGACGTTCACGATCGAGCCGATGATCGCACTCGGCACGTGGCAGCACCGGATGTGGGACGACGGCTGGACGGCCGTCACCGCCGACGGCAAGCGCACCGCCCAGTTCGAGCACACGTGCCTCGTCACCGACGACGGTGTCGACGTGCTCACCGGTGGCGAGGGCTCGGTCAGCCCTGCCGCTCCGTGGAACCGCTGAGCCCCGCTCAGACCTCGTCGAGCAACGCCCGCACGTCGGCTTCGAGCGCGTCGCGCTCGGTCGGGAACGTCCACGTCATCACGTTCGTGCCCGTGTCGTCGACGGCGTACAGGTGCGTCGAGTGCCCGACCCGTTCGCCGCGCACCTCATAGTCGGCCAGGAACGCCTGCGCCGCGGTGCGCAGGACCGCGTCGTCGTCCGTGCCCAGCGCGTGCCCGTCGTCGACGAACCCGGTGACGTAGTCGGCCAGCACCGGAAGGTCGCGAGCCGGGTCGATCGTCACCATCGCCACCTCGATCCGGTCGGCCACGTCCGGCTCGTCGAGCGCCAGGGCGCGCTCGACCACGGCCACGTCGCCGAGCGTGGTCGGGCACTCGAGCGGGCAGTTCGTGTATCCGAAGTACACGAACAGGAGCCCGCCCTCCGGGGCCCGCATGGCGAACGGCTCACCACCCGCGGCCAGGTCGGGGAGCACGATCTCGCCGACCTGCGGGGCGGGCTCGAGCGCGTACCCGGCGTACTCGTGCGGATCGCTGCCACACGCCGACGCGGCGGCGATCACGGCGACCGCCGCGGCGATGCGCTTCACTCGTCGTTCCCGAGGTCGCGCAGGTAGTCGAGGATCGAGGCCAGCTCGGCGTCGCTGAGGTTGGTCTGCGGCATCGGCAGGTTGTACCCGGCCACCTTGTCGGCGTTGGGATCCTTGATCGAGCGGGTGAGGTAAGCCTCGTCGGCGACGACCGTCGTCCCGTCCTGCAGCTCGACCTGGCGCCCGTACAGCCCGGCGAACGCAGGGCCGATGCCGCCCTCGCCGTTGCTGCCGTGACAGCTCGCGCAGCCCTTCTCGCGGGCCAGCTGCCAGCCGGCCTCACCGGCCGGGCTGAGCCCGAGATCGGTCGGGGCGGAACCCCCGCCGTCGGTTGCGCACGCCCCGAGGCCGGCGAGCAGGACAACGGCGAGCAGGTTGCGGCGGACGGCAGTCATCTCCCCAAGTCTGCCGGGGCAACCCGCACACCCCAAGCTGCGCCAGCCCAGCGCCCCGGCGTGAGTGCCTGGCACCGCCCGTCGGAGCGCGTGTCGATGTCGCCGAGCCGGTGCCTGGCACGGCCAGCACGCTGGTGGTTTGGCCGTGCCAGGCAC
>JAEZFY010000117.1 GCA_023417265.1 Actinomycetes bacterium
CTACTGCAGGCCGTGCAGGGCGCCGCCGTCGACGGGGATTGCCGCGCCGGTGAGGAACTTGGCGGCATCCGAGCACACGAACGCGGCGATCCGCCCGAAGTCGGCGGGATCGCCGAGCCGGCCGGCCGGAACGCTCGCGGCGCGATCGAGGCTCTGGCCCGTCAGCGCCCGCAGGCGGTTCGTGTCGTGCAAACCGGGCTGGACGGAGTTGACCGTGACCCCGTCGGCGGCGACCTCGCGGGCGAGCGTCTTCAGGAATCCGGTCAGGCCGGCCCGGGCCGTGTTCGACAAGATCAGGAACTCGATCGGCTCGCGCACCGATGTCGACGTGATCGCCACGACGCGGCCCCAGCCGCGGGCCTGCATGGCCGGCACGGTGGCCTTGCACATCGCCACGGTCGACAACAGGTTGAGGCGCAGGGCCGGCTCGTAGGCGGCGACGTCGGTGTCGGCGAAGCGCCCGGGCGGGGGTCCGCCGGCGTTGGCGATCAGGATGTCGATCCCGCCGAGCGCGGCGTCGGCCTCGGCGACCATCGCCGCCACGGCGTCGGGCGAGGACACGTCGGCGACGATCTCGGCGACCGGCTGGCCGCTCGATGACGTGTCGATCGTGGCCGCCGCGGCGGCGAGCCGCTTGGCCGAGCGCGCGGCGATCGCGACCGCGACCCCCTCGGCCGCGAGCGCTTGGGCACAGGCCAGACCGAGCCCGCTCGATGCGCCCGTCACGAGCGCTCGCTTGCCGTTCAGTCCGAGATCCATCAGTCGCTCCCCAGGGCGCGTTCGTACGTGAGCAGTTCGGTGGCCCAGTTGCCGACCTTCTCGCCGGGGATCTTGCGCCGCTCCGGCCACGGCCCGTCGAGCTCGACGAGCTCACCGCGGCTGACCACGGCGCGCAGCCGGGTGCGGTCCTGCAGGAGCGTGATGTCATCGGCGGGGTTGCCGTCGACCACGAGCACGTCGGCACGATAGCCATCGGCGAGCACGCCGAGCTCGCCCTCCATCCGCATCGCGATCGCGTTCGAGCGTGTCGCGCACATGATCGCCTCGACCGGGCTGAGGCCGAGTTCGTCGACGAACACCTCCAGCTCGCGGGCATGCCAGTGGCCGTACGGGGTGAGTGCGAACCCGCTCTCCGACCCGCACAGGATCGGCACGCCGGCGTCGTAGGCCCGCCGGATCATCGCCGCGGTGGCCTTGATCTCGCCGCGGAACACGTCCTGCATGCCGGCGCCGGCCCCGACCCGGTTGCCGTAGTCGGCGAGGTTGGCGAGGAACGTGAACGTCGGGCAGATCGCGGCTCCGTGCTCGACGACCGCCTCGAGCCCGGCGTCGTCCATGAACGAGGCGTGCAGGATCAGGTCGACGCCGGCGATCGCCGCGTCGCGTGTGGACGACGCATTGCGGCAGTGCGCCGTGACCGGCACGCCGAGCGCGTGGGCGGTGTCGCACACTGCCTTCATCTCGTCGAGGCTCCACACCTGGAGTTCGCCGGCGTGCGTCGGGATCGAGCCGGTGGCGTGGATCTTGATCCAGTCGGCGCCGTACTTGATCTGGCGGCGGGTCTCGGTGACCATCTCGTCGATCGTGTTGACGACCGCCGCGTAGCCGACCTCACCGCGGTCGGGGATCAACCGGCCGGCGGTGCCGCCCACCGACGTCAACAGCGCCTGCACGCCGGTCTTGATGCGCGGCCCGGGAAACGCACCGGACGCGACCACGTCGCGGATTTGCGGGCCGATGCCCATCACCGTGTCGGGGTCCATCATCGACGTCACCCCGGCGCGCAGCAGCTTGGGCAGGTTGAACAGCGTCAGCATCGCCGCCGTGGCCGGCGGGCGGTGGAAGAACAGCTCGTCGTTGGACTGCACGTCATCGAACGTGACGTGGCAGTGGGCGTCGATCAGGCCCGGCATGATCGTGGCGCCGGCGGCGTCGATCACGGTCGCCCCGTCGGGCACCCGGTCGGTCAGCGTGCCGCTCGGGCCGACGCCGACGATCGTGTCGCCGACCAGGACGAGGTCGTGGTCGGGCACCGGCGCGGTTCCGGTGCCGTCGATCAACGCCCCGTTACGGATGTGGATTGCCGGTGCCATCGGACCCCCTCTGCGCACGCCAGGTATGCGTCGTCAGAATCCTAGCGACGCCCGTTCGTCGGTGCCTCGTGCGACCTGCCATCCTCTCCGGCGTGAAGCTCGCGCTCGTCACCGGAGCGGCCTCGGGCATCGGCGCGGCGTGCGCCGACGTGCTCGTCCGCGAAGGCTGGGACGTCGTCCGCGCCGACGTCGCGCCCGGGCCGGGGGTGCGGCCGCTCGACGTCACCGACGAGGACGCCTGGGCCACCCTGCTCGCCGAGCTCGGCCCGATCGACGCGCTCGTCACCAGCGCCGGCATCCGCACCCGCGGGATGATCGTCGACACGTCGCTCGCCGAGTGGGAGCGCCACCTGCGGGTCAACGTCACGGGAACATGGTTGGCAATCCGGGCGATGCTGCGGGCGATCCCGCCCGGCGACACCACCCCGCGGGCGATCGTCACGATCGCCTCGGTGAACGCCACGATCGCAGTGCCCGGGCAGGCCCACTACGTCGCCTCGAAGGGGGCGATCGTCGCCCTCACCCGCGCCGCGGCGCTCGAGGGCGCCCCGCTCGGCGTGCGCGCCAACGCGATCGCCCCGGGGCCGATCCGCACACCGATGGCCGGCGAGCGGCTCGCCGACCCCGCCCAGGTCGAGTGGCTCACCGGGCGTGTCCCGCTCGGCCGGATCGGCGAGCCGGGTGAGGTCGCCGAACTCGCCGAGTTCCTGCTGTCCGCACGGGCGTCGTACATGTCCGGGGAGGTCGTCTATGTCGATGGGGGATGGGCAGCCAATGCCGTCTGAACACGAGGCCACCGGCGTGGGCCGCTCGGGCCCGCTCGAGGTCGAGGTCGACACCGACGAGTGCGTCAGCGCCGGCCGATGCGTCGGCTCGGCGCCGGGGTTCTTCGTGTTCGACGACGACGAGCTCGCCCACGTCGACCCCGCCGGCCCGCGCCCCGCCGACGACGTGCTCCGGCGGATCGCCCGCCAGTGCCCGAGCGGGGCGATCCGGCTGCGCCGCGACGGTGCCGTCGTCGAGCCCTGAGGCCGCGCAGTGCGCCTGGCGATGGGCCCTCAGTGATCGAGCCGGAGCAGGCGCCGGGCGTTGCCGTCCCACGCCGGGTCGGTAGGGATCTGCTCGGGCTCGGTGGGCGCATCCCAACCGGCCAGGTTGGTGCCGACCACCAGCCGGTCGTTGCCGACCTTGCGCTGCAACAGCGCCAGCGAGTCGTCGTCGTGGACGTGATTGTCGAACCACAGCCGGCGCAACCCGGCGGCGACGTCGACCGGCCGATCGCGCGCCCACGGGCGGGTGCTGCCCTGATGAGCCAACCGGCCGAGCATGAACGCACTCGCCCCGCCCCCGTGCGACAGGCACACGTCGAGTGTGGGGAAGCGGTCGAGCACGCCGCCGTACACGAGACACGCCACGGCGAGCGTCTCCTCGTACAGGAAGCCGAGCGACAGGTCGAGGTCGTACTTGCGGATCCGCGGATCGCGCAGCGGCCCGTCGATCCCGGGCTGGGCGGGATGGATGAAGATCGGCACGTCGAGCTCAACCGCGATCTCCCACACGGCGTCGAGGCGCGGGTCGTCGAGATCGATGCCGAAGTCGGTGCCGATGTAGGCGCCCAAGAGACCGAGTTCGGCCACCGCTCGGCGCAGCTCGGTGGCGGCCGCGTCGACGTCCTGCATCGGCAACTGGGCGAACCCCGCCAGCCGGTCGGGATGCCCGGCGACGAGCGCCGCGAGCTCGTCGTTGTGCCAGCGGCAGAACCCGGCGGCGACATCGGCCTCGATGTGGTGGAAGTAGGTGATCGGGTTCGGCGACAGCACCTGGAAGTCGATGCCGAGGTGGTCGTTGAGCCGCAGCCGGGCGTCGACGTCCATGAACGGCGAGCCTTCGTAGCGCACCCCGTCGAGCACGTAGTTGCCGACCCGGAACCGGGGCCGGCCCTCCGGACCGGTGCCGAGCTCGGGCCCGTACGAGCCGGCGCAGCCCATCACTCCGGGCAGCACGGCGTGGGCGTGGACGTCGATCATCGGTGGTGCTCCTGGAGGGTGGCGTGACGGCGGGGTCGTTGACGCTGGCGGCGGGGTCGTTGCTCGACCACTCGGCCGAGGCGGCGATCGCGGCGACCGCGGCGGCCGGTTTCACCGGTGTCGGGCTGCGGCTCTCGGGCGAGCACGCCGTCGCCGACCCCACCGGGCTGGCGGTCGCCGCTCAGGCGGCGGGGATCGCGATCGACGATGTCGAGGTGTATCG
>JAEZFY010000122.1 GCA_023417265.1 Actinomycetes bacterium
CGCATGGAGCACGGGTTCGCCGCTGCCGGCCGCCCCGCCGATCTCAGCTCGGTGCGGCTCCACCAGGGCGCCGAGGCAACCCGCCTCAACGACGCCGTCAGCGCCCAGGCGTTCACCGTCGGCAGCGACGTGTTCGTGCACGACGCCACCGACCTGACGAGCCCGAGCGGCCAGCACGTGCTCGCCCACGAACTCGCCCCCACCACCCAGAGCGACGCGCCCGTGCAGCGTTTGTGGAACGTGAAGACGTTCCAAGCGCAGACCTCCGAGGGTCTCCTGACCGGCAGGAGCTCGGCGCAGAAGGAGATCGAGAAGCAGCTCGCCGCCTACAACGCGTTGATCACGGCGTCGGTCGGCAAGATGTCGCCGCAGACCATCGACGACCTCACGCAGATGCTCCGCGACATGAAGACGATCGCCCAGAGCTGGATCGACTCGCACACCGTGAAGAAGCCAGGGGGCGACCTCGAGGATCCGAACCGCAAGGTCCGCATGGCCGGCATGCGTGCGTTCCTCGTCGAATGCGACGCCGAGCAACGCTCGCTCGACACGTGGCGCGCCGACATCGTCAAGGACATGGAGGGTCAGGGCAAGGACCCCGGCCAGGCCAAGGTCACGGTGCCGAGCCCGGGCGTCAAGAAGATCGAGGACCACTACGCCCCCGACAACGCCACCAGCGCGTTCCGGCGCCTCGGGTCGCTGATCGACGCCGCCGCCCCGCTCGACGGCGACCAGGCCACGATCGCACTCTCCGTCAAGATCCCCGTGGTCCCGCCGTCATTCGTCGGTTTCGAGTTCGGCGCCCAGGTCGGCCGCGATGGCGGCAAGGTGTCGGTCAGCGTCAACCTCGGCATCACCGGCGGCGGCAACGTCGGCGGCGTCGCCGACCTGGCCGGCGCGCTCGGTGGCTACCTGAAGGCCACGGCCAAGTCGGGGGCCGACGCCGCCGAGCTGATGAGCTATGCCCTGTTCCGGCGCTGCCGCCAGTCGAACCTCGTGCCCCGCGAGATCGAGAACAAACTGTGGGGCGGCAACTCCGGCGAGTACGGCTGGCAGAAGGCCGAGGAGTGGTCGCTCGCCGTCGAGAAGCGGATCTTCACCGACGACGACGCCGAGGTCGAGTCGGGCGCGTATGCGTCGGTCAGCGCCAAGGGCAAGGTCGGCAACGTCGCCGAACTGGGTGGCTCGGTGAAGGGCACACTCGGCACCAAGATCAACAAGGGTACGATCGAGGGCCGCAAAGGCGCCGTCGGCGCCCAGAACCTGCGCAGCGGGGCCGACCAGAACGCCGTCAACAAGGATGTCGCCACGAGCGACAAGCGCGGCGCCCAGAAGTCGATCGGGGCCGGCACGGGTGGACTGCAGCTCCAGTTCGGCGCCAAGGCCGGGGCGCTCGACGGCTCGATCACCGGCGAAGTGGGCTGGACCAGTACCACCAATCACGGACCGAAGGAACTCGTCTTCTCGACCTTCAAGCTGGCGCTGCAAGGCGGCATCACGCTGCCGGCCAACAAGATGATCGGCACGATGTGCGGCACGATCCTGCCCACCGTGGCGCAGAGCTTCGTCAAGGCGATCCGGGCCACGGTCGGCCTGGCCGACCAGCAGGGCTCGGGCGCCCGGGCGGGGGGCGTGCTGGCCGGCGAGGTCGCCAGCTGGACCAACTCGGTGGCCGGCATCGCCACGATCTCGAAGGACAAGTTCGAGCCGCTCAAGCTCGCCGAGGACGCCAAGGCCGGCACCGAGTACTCCGGCACCACGAAGTACGCGCTCACGATCGAGGCCGACTTCAAGCCGGGCAAGGACGGCATCGACCTGTCGTTCACGCTCAACCAGGTCGACACCGGCGGCGTCGCCAAGGTGGTCGGTGAGGTCGGCAAGACCGTCGACGTCGTCAACTTCAGCCTCGAGCGGTCCTCGCGCCTCATCAAGCTGGCGTTCGCCGACGGGGCGTGGAACGTCACGTGAGCGACGTCACGTTCCAGCTCAACGAGTTCGCCACCGTCGCCGGGGTGCTGGTTGCCGCCACGTCGGGCGCGAACCCCGTGCTCACGGTCGACGTCGAGCCGGCTGCGTGGGAGACGATCGACCTGCTCGAGATGTTCCACCTCGGCTTGGCCGTGCGCGGCGAGGGAGCCGTGTCGGGAACCGCCCCGGTGCGCTTGGAGTTGCGCCTCGACCCGGCCGTGGCCGCCTCCGTCGGCGAACTCCCCAGCGGCGTCGATGGCTGGGCGGCCGCACTCGCTGACGCGCCGACAGATTCGCCGTTGCGCGAGCACACCAGTTGGTTCGCCCTGAGCGCCACCGAAGCGGTGGAGCTGCCCCCGGAGTTGGCCGAACTGGGCGACGTGCGCAGCGGCTTCACCACCACCTGGGCCGAGCAGGCCGGCGCCTAACGGGGTGCGGCCGGCCGAGCGCGCCCGCCGGCCGCTGTGACACCCCCTCCGTAAGATCGCAGGCGTGCCGCTCTCCACCGTGCCCGTCGCTCCGGGCGAGGCCCTTGCCGCGCTCGCCGACGCGGTCTCGGCTGCGAAGTGTGGGGATGTGCTCGCCCCGGTCACGGTCATCGTCCCCACCAACGCCGCCGGGGTCACCGCGCGCCGCTGGCTCGGCGCCCATGCGAGCACCACGTCCGGCCGTGGGATCGCCGCCGTCGACATGCTCACGCTCGGGCGTGTCGCCGAGGTCCTCGGCGGC
>JAEZFY010000144.1 GCA_023417265.1 Actinomycetes bacterium
CTGGTGGGGTGCTCGCGATCGGTCTGGCGGCGCTCGCCGCGGCAGCGCTCGGCGGGGTGGCCGGCTCGCGCCCGCGTTGAGGCGTGCCAGAATGGCCGGGCGCCCACCGGCGACCCCCCGATCGACCGTCACCAGCCGAGCGGCAGCTCGGTAGAGCAGCATCAAGGGAGGGACCGTGCCCGAGCACGCCACGGAGGCCATCCGCAACGTCGTCCTCGTCGGGCACGGCGGGGTCGGCAAGACCACGCTCGCCGAAACGTTGCTGCACGCCGCCGGGGCCACCACCCGAGTCGGCTCGGTGGCTGACGGGACGGCAGTGCTCGACCGTGAGCCCGAAGAGGTCGAACGGCACTGCTCGCTGAGCCTCGGGCTGGCGTCGTTCGACTGGACCCCGGCGAGCTCCCCGGGCTCGGCCTACCGGATCAACCTGCTCGACGCTCCCGGCCACCCCGACTTCGAAGCCGAGCTCGATGCCGCCCTGTCGGTCGCCGATCTCGCCGTGCTGGTCGTCAGCGCCGTCGCCGGCGTCGAGGTCGGCACCGAGCTGGCGTGGCGCAAGTGCACCGAGCGGCGGCTCCCGCGGATCGTGTTCGTCACCCGCGAGGACCAGCACCGCGCCGACTTCGGGCACGTCGTCGAGCAGCTCGCGGCAGCGTTCGGGTCCGGGTTCGCCGAGCTCGAACTGCCGCTCGGCGAGGAGGAGGCGTTTCACGGTGTCGCCGACGTGCTCGCCGAGCAGGCCCACGAGTACGGCCGCGACGGCTCGCACCGGGTGGCCGAGATCCCCGCCGAGCTGGCCGACCGCGAGCACGCCGTGCACGAACACACCGTCGAGGAGATCGTCGCCGGTGACGACGCCCAGCTCGCCCGCTATCTCGACGGCGACGAACCGAGCGTCGGCGAGCTCGAAGCGACGCTCGCCGCCGAGGTCGCCGGGTGCTCCGAGTTCCCGGTGCTGGTCGGCTCCGGCCTCACCGGCGTCGGGGTCGACCGGCTGCTCGACTACGTGTGCACGATCGGGCCGGCCCCGCGGCCGGTCGAGGTGCTCGCCGGTGACCGCGCGGTCGAGCTCACGCCCGATCCCTCCGCCGATCCGCTCCTGTACGTGTTCAAGACGCTCAGCGACCCGTACGTCGGGCAGGTCTCGCTGTTCAAGGTGCTCACCGGCACGCTGCGCCCGGACACGACGCTGCGCGACAGCGGGACGGGCACCGAGGTGCGCGTGCACGGCCTGTCGACGGTGGTCGGCAGCAACCACGCGCCCGTCGCCCGACTGGTCGCCGGCGACATCGGCGCGGCGAGCAAGCTCGACGTCGCCACCGGCGCCACGCTCGCGCCCACCGGCCGGCCCGTCCGGATGGTGCCGCCCGAGCGCCCGCGCGGGTATCTCGCCGTGGCGCTCGTGCCGGCCACCCAGTCGGACGAAGACAAGCTCCCGGCCGCGGTGCAGCGGATCGCCCGCGAGGATCCGGCGCTCGTGGTCGGCCACGACGAACTGTCGCGGCGCACGGTGCTGCGCGGGCTCGGCGATGCCCACCTCGCCGTCACGGTCGCCCGGCTCGGCCGCAAGTTCGGGGTCCACGTCACCACCGAGGACGTGCGCGTGCCGTACCGGCGCACAATCGGGTCGCGGGTCGAGGTCGAGGGCCGGCTGAAGAAGCAGTCGGGCGGGCACGGTCAGTACGCGGTGGTGAAGCTGGTGGTGTCGCCGCTGCCGCGCGGCGGCGGCTTCGAGTTCGTCGACGCGATCGTCGGCGGGGCGATCCCGAAGAACTACGTCGCCGCCGTGCATGCCGGCATCGAGGAGCTGATGACGAGTGGCGGTCACGCCGGCGTTCCCGTGGTCGACGTGCGCGTCGAGTGCGTCGACGGCAAGACCCACTCGGTCGACTCGTCCGACATGGCGTTCCGGACCGCCGCCCAGATCGGTTTCCAGGAGGCACTCGAACGCGGTGGCGAAGTGATCCTCGAACCGGTCTCGCTGGTGACCGTGGCGATCCCGTCGGCGCTGCAGGGTGACGTGCTCGGCGACCTGTCGGCCCGGCGCGGGCGCATCGTCGGCACCGACAGCGAGGGCGGTCAGCACGTCATCTCCGCCCACGTGCCGACCGCCGAACTCGCCCGCTACCCGATGGATCTACGCGCGATCGCCGGCGGCCGGGCGTCGCTCGACATCGGCCACTCGCACTACGACGCGTGCCCCGACCACGTCGCCGTGGCGGCCCGCCGGGCGATGGCGGGCGCCTGAGCTCAGGCGGGCTGGACGGCGTCGAGCAGGCGCTCGACGAAGAGGGCGGTGTGCGCGTCGAGATGGTTGCGCTTGACCTCGAGCCCACCGATCACGCTCGCCCCGGTCTGCCCGACCGCCTTGGTGAGCCGGTCGATCGACTTGCCGGCGTTGAGCGCGAAGGTGAGGAAGCAGGCCGCCTGCTTGCCGCGCAGCGTGGGCAGGTTGGCGATCGCGCCGGCGTTCCACGGCGACTGGCCGACCACGAACAGGCCGTGCGTCCACGTGCCGATCAAGACGAGGTCGGCACGCTGGATCGATGCCAGGTCGGGGGTGCCGACCTTCGACATGCCGGTGATGCCCCAGCGCTCCTGCTGGAGCTTGTCGGCGATCAACTCCGCAGCCTTCCACGTGTTGCCGGTGAGGCTCTCGATCAGCAGGGCAGCCTTCATCGGTGGCGATTCTGGCACGGCCGCGCGCGCTCGACGGCAACCACGCCGATATATTCACATCTGTGCAGATGTTGATGGATTCTCCTGGGCTCGCCGAGCGTGCAGCCGACCTGTTCCGGCTGCTCGGCGACCCCACCCGCGTGCGCCTGCTCGATGCGCTGGGTGCGGCCGACGAGCTGTGCGTGCACGAGCTCGCCACGGCGGTCGGTGCCGGGGAAACCCGCGTGTCGCAGGCGCTGCGCCTGCTGCGCACGGCCGGCGTGGTGCGCAACCGTCGCGACGGACGGCACATCTACTACCGCCTCCACGACGAGCACGTGCGCACGTTGCTCGAGGTCACCCACGTGCATCTCGCCCACCTCGACGAAGGGCCCAGCCATGGCTGATCACGATCACGACGGGCACGCTCCCGCCGCACGGCGCGGCGGAGGCCACGCGCACGACCACGGCGCCGGGCTGGCTCGCGCCGGCGAGCGCCACCGCACTCCCCTGCTGATCGCGTTCGCGCTGCTGAGCGTGTTCTTGGTGATCGAGGTCGTCGCCGCCTTCGCCACCGGGTCGCTGGCGCTGCTGTCGGACGCCGGGCACATGCTCACCGACGTGATCGGCCTCGGCATGGCGCTCGCCGCGATCACGCTGGCCACGCGGTTCGCCAGCGCCCGCTCGGGGGCGGCGACACGGCACACGTTCGGTCTGTACCGGCTCGAGATCCTCGCCGCGTTCGTCAACGCCCTGCTCCTGTTCGGTGTGTCGATCTGGGTGCTGATCGAAGCCGCCCGGCGGCTCACCGGCGAACACCACGTCGACGGCGTGCCGATGCTCGTCGTCGCCGGGCTCGGACTGGCCGCCAACCTCGTCGCCTTCGCCCTCCTGCGAGCGGGCTCGAAGGAGTCGCTGAACATCGAGGGCGCCTATCTGGAAGTGCTCGCCGACACCGTCGGGTCGGTCGGCGTGATCATCGCCGGCGTGCTCCTGCAGGTGTTCGGCTGGTGGTGGGCCGACCCCCTGATCGCCGCCCTGCTCGGGCTGTGGATCCTGCCGCGCACGTGGCGGCTCGGCCGCCAGGCCGCGCACGTGCTGTTGCAGGCCGCGCCCGCCCATGTCGACCTGACCGCGCTGCACACCGACCTTGCCGCGATCACCGACGTGGTCGAGGTCCACGACCTCCACGTGTGGACGCTGACGTCGGAGATGGACGCTGCCTCGGCGCACCTCGTCACCACCACCGGCGCCGACACGCACGGCGTGCTCGACCAGGCCCGCGACCTGCTCGCCGAGCGGTACGGCATCAGCCACGGCACGTTCCAGATCGAACCCGACGATCACCGCGGCTGCCACGACGTCACCTGGTGATAACTCAGGACGCTCCGGCGTCCGCTGCTCCGTACTGTCGCGTCAATGGGGAGCGAGGTCGTGCTCGACACCTGGTCGCCCGACGACCTGCCGGCGATGGTGGGGTTGATCAACGCCCGGATCGACGCCGACGGCGGCGAGGACGAGCCGGTCACGCTCGCCGCGATCACCAGCGTGTACGACCACCTCGGCGCCTGCGACCCCGAACGCGACATCGTCGTCGCCCGCGACACCACCGGCCGTGCGTGCGGATACGCCCGCGTGATTCGCACTGACATGGCCGACGGTGTCCGCGAGTACGCGCTCGCCTTCGAAGGCCGACCGGGAGTCGACCGGCAGATGTTCGCCTGGGCGGTGGCCCGCGCCGAGGAGTTGGCCGCCACCGACCCGCACCCCCAGCCGCGCCTCGACGCCGGCGCCGCCGAGGGCACCGAACGCGAACAGATCATTCTCGACGCCGGTGGCTTTGCGGCCTACTCGTGGTCGGCCGTGATGGTGCGCCCGCTCGACACCGAGCCGCCCAGCCTCGCCCTGCCCGACGGGGTCACCGTGCGACCCGTCGCGCCCGCCGACCTGCGCGCGATCTGGGACGCCGACGTCGAGGCGTTCCGCGACCACAACCACCAGGCCGCCACCATCGGCGAGGACAAGTGGGAACAGTTCCTCGTCGAGGTCGCCGGCGGCACCGACCTGTGGCAGGTTGCGTGGGACGATCACGGCGTGGTCGGACAGGTGCGCACACGGGTCGAGCCGGATGAGTTCGAGTGGCGCGGGCGCCGCCGGGCCTGGACCGAGGACATCTCGACCCGCCGCGATCGGCGTGGGCAGGGCATCGCCTCGGCGCTGATCGCCACCAGCCTGCGCCAGCTCACCGCGGCCGGGTTCGACGAGGCTGCGCTCGGTGTCGATCTCGACAACCCGACCGGAGCGTTGGGCGTGTACGAGCGGCTCGGCTATCAGGTGGTCCAGCGATACACCGGTTACCGGCGCTCGCTACCCGGCGCACACGGACCTCGGCCCCAGGAGGGCTAACGGATCGGCGGGGCCGGGTCACCGACGCTGCCCGTGCCACGCACTCGCGGCGCGGACGGGCAGGGTCAGAGCTTTTTCAGGGGGGCCCAAGCGAGGGAGAGGTGTTTCTGGCCGACGCCGGCGAAGTTGATGACGGCCTCGGCTTTGTCGCCGGTGCCGGAGATGTCGATGATCACGCCCTCGCCGAACGCCGGGTGCTCGACGTCGTCGCCGACGCGCAGGCCGAGATCGTGCGAGTTGCTCGGTTGCGCGGCCTTGCCCGAGCGCAGCGCGGCCTCGACCACGCGGTCGCGATGTTCGTCGCTGGCGGCGCGAGCTTCGGCCGGGTCGGCGCCGCGGCCGCCGCGGCGGTACGGCGGCGGGTCGCCGTAGCTGCGCGCGTCGCGCTGGCGGTAGCTCTGCCGGCCGTACGAGTTGCGGCCCGACACGTTGCCCTGCTGGTCGATCAGCTCGGCGGGGATCTCGTCGAGGAACCGCGACGGCGGGTTGTACTGCGTCGACCCGAACAGCATCCGGCTCCACGCGTGCGACACGAACAGGCGCCGCATCGCCCGGGTGATGCCGACGTAGGCGAGCCGTCGTTCCTCTTCCATCTCGGTCGGCTCGGTGAGCGCCCGGATGTGCGGGAAGATGCCTTCCTCGACGCCGACGATGAACACGGCCGGGAACTCGAGGCCCTTCGCCGAGTGCAGCGTCATCAGCACGACCTGGTCGTCGACGTGGTCGCCGTCGGGGATTTCGTCGGTGTCGGCCACCAGGGCGACCTGTTCGAGGAACTCGTCGAGCAGCGTGAACTCGCGCGCTGAGCCGACCAGCTCGCCGAGGTTCTCGATCCGGCCGTGCGCCTCGACGTTGTCCTCGGCTTCGAGTTCGGCGAGGTAGCCGGAGTCGTCGAGCGCCGCCTGGAGCAGATCGCCCGGCCCCACACCAGAGCCCTCTTCGTTGGCGGCCGGAACGAGCGCAGCGAGCCGGTCGACGAGCGCCACGAACGATTCGATGCCGCGCCGGGCCGGCCCAGTGAGACCGACCGAGCCGGGGTCGTGCGTGGCGCGCCGCAGCGCTTCGTAGAACGACACGCCCTCGGCGGCGGCGAACTCGTCGAGCCGGGCCACCGACGTGTCGCCGACCCCGCGCTTGGGCACGTTGAGGACGCGCTTGACCGACACCTCGTCGGCCGGGTTGACGACTGCCCGCAGGTACGCCATCGCATCCTTGATCTCGCGCCGGTCGTAGAAGCGCGTGCCGCCCACGACCTTGTACGGGATGCCGAGCCGCATGAACGCTTCCTCGATGACGCGGCTCTGCGCGTTGGTGCGGTAGAGCACCGCCATCTCGCGGAAGTTGACCGCGTCGTCGCCGTGCAGCCGTTGGGCGGTGCGGGCCACGAACATGGCCTCGTCGCCTTCGTCCTCGGCGTGGTAGCGCACGATCCGGTCGCCCTGGCCGGTGTCGGTCCACAGGTTCTTGGGCTTGCGCTCGACGTTGTTGTCGATGACCGCGTTGGCGGCGTCGAGGATGGTCTGGGTCGACCGATAGTTCTGGTCGAGCACGATCGTGGTGACGTCCTCGAAGGCGTCCTCGAACTGCAGGATGTTGCGAAAATCGGCCCCGCGGAAGCGGTACACACTGTTGTGCACGAGCACGCCGTCGGCAACGTAGGTGTGCACGGCATCGACCTCGAGGTCGTACACCGGGCCGCTGTAGGGCTCGCGCGCCACGCGCTCGACGGTCGCCACTCGGAACGCGTCACCGTCGGCCACCAGGAGCTCCATGCCGGGCAGCGCGTTGGCGAGCGGCATCAGGTCGTAGACGGCGCCGTTGTGGGACAGTCGTCGGCGGACATCGAGATCGCCGGCGGCGGCTAACCGCTTGGCGGCGGCGAGTGCCTCGGCGTAGCTCTTGAACACGGTCTCGTAGCGCGCGCTGGCGGCGAACTTGCCCTGGCGGAGCCGGTATCCCGCGGATTCCAGGCGGGCTGCGGTGTCGGCGCGGTTCGACGACCATTGCACCCGGTGGTAGCCGATGCGCGCCCGCTGGTCGGAGAACATGGTGAGGTTCACCGTCGCCCGCCGGGCACCGTTCTGCGGCCGGTGGTGCGGGTGATCGGCGGTGAGCAGCGCATCGTGCAGGAGCTGCTTGGCCCGAGGCTCGGTGTCGATCGAGGCATAGAGGCGCGACAGCCACTCCTGGTCCATCGCCAACCCGCGGCCAGCGTCGTGGAAGCACGCGGTGGGGAGCCCGTAGTGGGCGGCAAACCATGACTCCCAATAGGCGGCCTCGGCCAACGAATCGCACACGCGCAGCACCCACGCGGCGTCGGCGTGTTCCTGATTGGTGCGCACGAACAACCCGTGCTTTTGCACGCCCTGATGGAACGGCCGGGCACCGACGGTTCGACCGATCCGCCACCCCATGTCGGCCCGGTGCATCAGGTAGACGAGCCACGTATCGGCCCGGGGCACGAGCCGCATCGGCACGAGGTGCTCGGGCGTTGCCCGAACGGTGCACCCGCCCGCAGTAACCGCCACGAGGTCGCCGTCGTAGCGCCCAGTGAAGACGTGGGTGACGTTGCGCACCTCGGCCTGTTGGTGCTGGCTCGCGCCGAGCACGGCGTCGCCGAGGTGCAGGCTCTCCACGGGCCGCGGGCCAGCCGGCGTCGCAACCAGCGTGCCCGCCGGGACGCACTGGTCGGTGTCGCCCACCACGGTGACGTGGCCGTGCTCGCCGGCCAACAGCAGGACCATCTCGTTCTGGGCTTGGTTCGTGTCCTGGTACTCGTCGACGAGGATGTGGCTGAAGCGCTGGCGGTAGTGGTCGAGCACGTCGGGGTGCTCGCGGAACAGGCGCACGACGTTGAGCAACAGGTCGTCGAAGTCCATCGCCCCGGCCCTGTGGAGCCGACGCTGGTACTCGGCGTAGATCTCGGCGTGCTTGCGGTCGAACGGGTTCTCGGCCTTGAGCTGCGCCTGCTCGGGCGAGATCAGCTCGTTCTTCCAGAGCGAGATGATGCCGTGCACGGTGCGCGGGGCGAAGCGCTTCTGGTCGAGGTGCAGGTCGCGGATGACGTAGCCGACGAGCCGCGCCGAGTCGGCCGAGTCGTAGATCGAGAACGTGCGCGGGTATCCGAGCGCCTCACCGTCGCGGCGCAGGATTCGGACGCACGCCGAGTGGAACGTCGACACCCACATCGCCCGCACCACCGGCCCGATCAGGTGGGCCACCCGCTCGCGCATCTCGGCCGCGGCCTTGTTGGTGAACGTGATCGCCAGGATCTCCTGGGGACGAACCCCCTGATCGATGAGGTGGGCGATCCGGTGCGTGAGCACGCGGGTCTTGCCGGAACCCGCCCCGGCGACCACCAGCAACGGACCCCCGGAGTGCACGACGGCATCGAGCTGATCGGGATTGAGCCCGTGCGTGAACGGGGACGGCGCGAACTCAGGGTGCTGGTCGGGGTGCTGGTCGGACATTCACCACCCATCCTACGAAGGGGGTCTGACACCGGCGGGGCGTCGCTATTGTCCGCACGATGGAGCATCGGACCGCGGCGGCGTTCGCGGTGGCCGTGCTCATGGCCACCGCACTCCCCGCGTGCGGTGGCCCCGAGGTCAGCGCCGTCGAGGCCCGCCACATCCTCGTCAGCGGCCTGATCGACGCCGGCCAGCCCCCCGCCGTCGCCGCCTGCATCGCCACCCGGGCACTCACCCGGCACGCACCCGGCGAGCTGGCCAACACGGCGGGCACCACGTCGGCGGAGGTCAACGCCTCGGTCGCCGCGATCGCCGCCGAGTGCACCGCCGAACTGACCCCACCTCCCCCACCGACGACCACCACCCCGGCGACCACGCCGGCAACCACCACCCCGAGGACCACCGCGCCGGCAACCACCACGCCGCCATCCACCACCCCGGCGACCACGATGCCGGTGACGAGCGCGCCGGTGATCACCGTCGCGGTACCGCCGGTGGCCGTCAACGACCCGGCGGCCCGGATCACGGCGTCGGTGCCCGCCGACTGGAGCGGGCACAGCAGCGGAATCGCCCCGACCCCGTTCGGCCTGGCCACCCGCTTCCTCGTACGCGCGCCGGACCCGGCGCGGTTCGACGAGATCCGCGTCGACGGCCTCGGCGTCGGCATCTACGCCCTCGACGGCACGGTCGACTACCCCGCCATGCTGGCTGCCTCGGCACCGGCGCGACGCTGCTCGCTGGTCACCGAGACGAGCTACGACGACGGCGTGTACGTCGGCGTTCGCCGCGAGTACCGCGAGTGCGACGGGGCGCCGGCCGCGATCGTGGTAGTCGGGGCGACCGATGCGATCGCCCGGGTCGCCGTCTACGTCGAGATTCGCGCGGCGGCGCTCGACGACCCGGCGATCGCGACGGTGCTCAACTCGTTCTACGTGTGAGCCTCAGTCACCGTCACGCTGGCGCTCGACGAACTCACCGATCCGCTCGCGGAGCTCGGCGGCCCGGTCGGCCGCCTCCTCCTCCGTGAGCTCCCCCGCCGCGACCCGGTCCGCCATCCGAGCTTCGGCGTCGGCGACGAGCACATCGATCACGACGTCGATGTCGACGCCCTGTTGCTCGGCGATGTCGGTGAGCGAGGCGCCGCCGCGCAGCGCGTCGGCGAACGCGTCCGTGTCGAGGCCGAGCACCGCGGCAACCTCCTCGCGATCGAAGCGCACGTGACCGCGATGGCCGCGCCCACGGCCCTCACCGCCGGGGAACGCCGGGCGGGCCGCGTCGAGAGCGGTGACGACTGCGTCGCGCTGGGCGACCGTCAACGTGCCGTCGTCGACGAGCGGCTGGAGTGCGGCCGAGATCCACGCCCCGCCGGCGTGGGACGGTTCAGCGACCGCGGTCGGCGTCGGCACACCGGCGGCCTGCGACGCCAACGGCGCGGTCCCGGCGAGACCGATCGCGGCGCCGCCGAGCAGCCCGGCGGACAAGCCGACCACGGTCAGTCGACGCGAGGTGCGGCGCGTGTTGGGGCCGGTGTGGGGGGTGGCGGGTTCGGTCATGACAGGTCCTTTCGTGGCGGTGGCGAGGCGTGATGCCCCAGCCACCACGTTGAACGGCCCGGGTGAGGCGCACCCTCGGTCCGCGTGAGAGCTCGGTAAGAGCTGCCCGGCACGCGCGGGGGCTAGGTGGGTTCGGGCGGGCCGGAGGGGCGCACCGTGAAACCGACGATGGCTCCCCCGTCGGGGTGGCGGGCGGCGCTCGCCGTGCCACCGTGGCGCTCGGCAACGGCGCGCACGATCGCCAGCCCGAGGCCCGAGCCGGGCAGCGTGCGCGCCGCGTCGGAACGGTGGAACCGATCGAACACCCGGTCGCGATCGGCGTCGTCGATGCCGGGCCCGCGATCGCGCACACGCACGTCGACGAGCTCGCCGGCGGTGTCGTTCGTCGTGCTGATGGTCACGTCGATCGGGGCTCCCGACGGGTCGAACTTGCAGGCGTTGTCGAGCAGGCACGACAACGCTCGCTGCAGGCCGCTGCGCTCGCCGACGACGGGTGCCGATGGGCCGCTGACGGCGATCGTCCGCCCGCTCCTGCGGGCGAACCGCTCGGCGACGGCGCGGGCCAGCTCGGTGACGTCGAGGGTGACCGCCGGCTCGCTGCCCGCTCCGTTGGCCAGCCCGCCGCCGGCGACGGCGACGATCTCGTCGACCAGCTGGGCGAGCTCGCTGACTTCGGCTTGCAGGTCGGCGACGACCTGCTCGCGTTCGGCGGCAGCGAGGTCGGGGTAGCGGGCGAGCACGTCGAGGTTCGTGCGCACGCTCGTGAGCGGGGTCCGCAACTCGTGGCCGGCGTCCTGGACCAGCCGCTCCTGCTCTTCCTGCGAACGCGCCAGCGCGCGCAGCATGCGCGCGAACCCGGCGTTCAACCGCCCGACCTCGTCGCCGCCCGCGGCGTCGGCGACGTGGGCCATGCCGCGCGC
>JAEZFY010000245.1 GCA_023417265.1 Actinomycetes bacterium
GGCCTGCGGCACGGGCGCCGCAGCGACCGCCTTCGCGGCCGCGAGGTGGGGGTTGGCGCCGCCCCGCGACGGGAAACTCACCGTGGTGATGGACGGCGGCAGTGCCACAGTGGCGCTCGACACGCCGTCGCCCGGTCGGGTCACCCTCACGGGGCCGGCCACCCATGTCGCCACCATCGAGTACGAGGCTCACGTTCCCGCTTGAACACACCCGCATCTCCCTACAACGAGGCGCTCGGCGAAACGCTGATCTCCCGGACGATCCGGGAGAAGATCGTGATCGTCGGGGTCGCCTTGCCGGGTGTCACCGACGAAGCACTCGACGCCAGCCTCGACGAACTCGAACTGCTCGTCGACACCGCCGGCGCCGACGTCGTCGGGCGGCTCGTGCAACGGCGCGAGGCACCCGACCACACGTGGTACATCGGCAAGGGCAAGGTCGAGGAGCTACGTGAGTTGTGTCTCGTCGTCGACGCCGACACGGTCGTGTTCGACAACGAGCTCGCCCCCAGCCAGCAGTACAACCTCGAACAGCGTCTCGGCCGGACGGCGATCGACCGCACGGCGGTGATCCTCGACATTTTCGGCCAGAACGCACACACGTTGGAGGGCAAGGCGCAAGTCGAGCTGGCCCTCCTGCGCTACCGCCTGCCGCGCCTGCGGCGCGGCAAGGAAGCCAACCTCAGCCAGCAGCGCGGCGGTGTCGGGGCCCGCTTCGGTGGCGGCGAGACGAAGATGGAAGTCGATCGGCGGCGGATCCGGCGCCGTATCACCAAGCTCGAGAGCGACCTCCACCAACTCGCCGAAACCCGCGAGCTGCAACGCAAGGGGCGTGGACGCAGCGGGCTCGCCAGCGTGGCCATCGTCGGCTACACCAACGCCGGCAAGTCCACGCTCTTGAACCGGCTCACCGACGCCGGTGTGCTGTCCGAAGACCGTCTCTTCGCCACGCTCGACCCGACCACCCGCCGGCTCGCCCTGCCGGGCGGCGAACCGGTGCTGCTCACCGACACCGTCGGGTTCGTTCGCAACCTGCCGCACGGCTTGATCGAAGCCTTCAAAGGCACGCTCGAGGTCGCCGCCCGGGCCAACTACCTCGTCCACGTCGTCGACGTCACCGCGCCCGACCCGCACGGCCAGATCGACGCGGTCCGTGCCGTACTTGCCGAGATCGACGCCGAGCACGTGCCCGAGTTGCTGGTGTTCAACAAGGCCGACCGCGAGCCCGGCGTCGCCAAGCAGCTGGCGAGCGAACATCCCGGTTCCGTGGCCGTCAGCGCCGTGACGGGGGAGGGGATCGACACGTTCCTGCGCACGCTCGGCGATCGCTTGCGGGCGCTCACCGAGGTGATCGAGTTGGCGATCCCGTACGACCGCGGCGACGTGCTCGCCTCGGTGCACCGCGAGGGCGAGGTCGTGTCGACCACGGAGACCGAGCTCGGCTACCGGGTCCGGGCCCGGCTGTCCGAGGCGTCGGCGGGCCGTCTGTCGGAGTTCCTCGTAACCTCCGCGGCATGAGTGCCCCGGAACCGTTCGTCCCGCCGCCGTATCCCTACGAACGGGTCGACCGGTTCCGGCCCTACGGCGAAGCGTTCGCAGGCGGTCTGCTCGACTTCTCGATCGGCACGCCGTGCGATCCACCGCCGGCCGGAGTGATCGCGGCACTCGCCACGTCGGACGCCGAGCGCGGCTACCCGCCGAGCGTCGGCACGGCCGCCTTGAAGGCCGCGGTCCAGCGCTGGATCGGGCGCCGCTTCGGCGTCGACGTGACACCCGCGCAGATCGCCGCGTGCGTCGGCACGAAAGAGTTCGTCGGCACCCTCCCGCAGTGGCTGCGCTTGCGTCGGCCCGACCGCGACACCGTGCTGTATCCCGAGATCGCCTACCCGACCTACGCGATGGGGGCCACGCTCGCCGGTTGCCGTGGGGTGCCCGTGGCGATGTGCCCCGGGGGCGGGCTCGACCTCGACTCGATCGACCCGGCCGATGCCGAACGTGCACTGGCGCTGTGGGTCAACTCTCCGGGCAACCCGTCCGGCGCGCTCGACGACCTCGGGGCCGCCGCGGTGTGGGGGCGCGAGCGCTCCGTCCCGGTCTTCTCGGACGAGTGTTACGTCGAGTTCACCTGGGCCGGCGACGGACGCGGCCGGACGATCCTCGAACACGGCAGCGACGGGGTCGTCGCCGTGCATTCGCTGTCCAAGCGATCCAATCTGGCGGGCGGCCGGATCGGGTTCTACGCCGGCGACCCGGACCTCGTCGAGTACCTCGGCGAGGTCCGCAAACACGTCGGCATGATGGTGCCCGGACCGATCCAGGCCGCCGGTGTGGCCGCCCTCGACGACGACGCCCACGTCGAACAACAACGTGCAACGTACCGCCGGCGGCTGGAACGACTCGCCGCGATCCTGACCGCGTGGTCGGGCGTCGAGATCGGGTTGCCCGACGGCGGGTTCTACCTCTGGTTCGCCGTGCCGGACGCGTGGGAGTTCACCGAGCGGCTCGCTCGCGAGGGCGGCGCGCTGGCGAGCCCGGGCGACTTCTACGGCGACGCCGGCGAGCAGTTCGTGCGGCTTGCCGCAGTGCAACCCGACCGCGCGATCGAAACGCTCGCCACCCGACTCGGCGTGTGACAATGGCGCCATGTCACGGCGCTCACCTGCTCGTCGCCTCGCCAGTGTGGCCGGGGTCCTGCTGCTGCTCGGCGGCATCGTTGCCGCGGCGGTGCTCTTCGTGCTCGGACCGCGTTACCGCGATCGGCAAGTCGACGACTTCGCCCGCGGGGTCGTCGGTTGCGTCACCCCGCTCGTGTTCACCGAAACCGGCACGTACTACGTGTACCAAGAAGTCGCCGGGCCGGAACTGCCCGTCGACGCCTGCCCGGCCACACCGCGCCCGGGCGACTTCTCGGTCGAGCTGCGGGCACCCGGCGGGCCCGCCGAACTCGTCGACGATCGCACCGCCAGCTACAACACCGACGGCTCGATCGGCACGTCGATCCGGCGCTTCGACGTCACCGAGGTCGGTGTCTACGAGCTGACCGTGAACGGTCCCGACGCGGCCACCCGGGCGGCCGTCGGTCCCGACCCCGACGGGATCGTCGACGATTACCGCCGGTGGGCGCTGATCGCCGGGCTCGGCGGGGT